>CAYSHQ010000142.1:3087-6083 GCA_964430835.1 uncultured Lentisphaerales bacterium | reverse complement strand
GTCTGGGAATTCGTGCGCGTCCTCGATGAGTCAAGCAGTTCTTCGCGCGGGGTCGTGGTGCGCAAATCCAAGCTGGCGGTTTTTGTGGGCGGCGCCAACCTTGGCACGGCCAGTTTCGCACAAAATAATCTTGGCGTGTTTCAAACGCCTAAGGGGTACAGCTTGCGTCGGCTTGAGGCAAAAACGCCGCAGGCTACCGTCTGCGCGGCATTCAATCAGGTTGTGATTGATACGATCACCTTTGACCATGTAACCGTGCAAGAGGCTTTGGAATTCGTGATGAAGAAAGCCGGAGTAGCCGTCCGGTTTGTCGGGCTGCCGGACGACTTGCCACGGGTCACGTTTGAGGCGCGCAATGTTTCGGTGCAAGATGCGCTGAAGATTATTACGGAAGTCGCCGGAGTTTCGTATGTGGTCATGGATAATGGGGTGGAAGTGACACCTGTGAAACGTCGTGTGGAGGAGGGTCAGGGCAAGGGTAGCGATCCATTTAGCCTGTAGGCCATGCAAATGACGATGTTTTACTTCCTTCCTCACAGGAACGACGGTGGTGGGGTGAGGAGCGCCTCGAGGGCGGCTTCGCTCAGGATGGGTGTGCCGAGTTCCTGGGCGCGGCGGTATTTGCTGCCGCCGGGATCCGCGCCTACGACGAGGTAGGTGGTGGCTTTGGTGACGCTCTCGCCGAGTTTGCCACCGGCGGTCCGGATGCGCGCTTCCATTTCGGAGCGCGGGAGTTGCAGGGTGCCGGTGATGACCAGCGTCTGTCCGGCGAGTGGGCCATCGGCGGCTGCGGCAGCGCTACCGGCGTTGCCCGCCGGGTGGATGCCGAGCGCCTCCATGCGCTGCAGCAGCAAGCGGCCCTGCTCGCTGGCAAAGAACTCCAGCACGGCGCGCGCGGCCTCCGGCTTGACCGGGCAGGAAGGGGGCGTGGTCGTGCTTTCGCCGCGTCCTTTGGGGCGCACGGCTTGTAGGAGCGTCGAGTCGCGGAGGTCGGTCAGCGCGCCATGACAACTGGCAATCTGCGCGGCCACAGTGACGCCGATGTTCGGGATGCCGATGGCAAAGATCCAGCGGTCGAGTGGCAGGGTGCGGGCGCGCTCCAGCGCTTGCAGGATTTTGCCGGCGTTCTTGGCACCCAGCAGCACATCCTTGCCCGTAGCGGATTGGCGTACCACCAGACTGGCCAGTGCTTCGGGTGTCACGCTGTAGAGGTCCAGCGGGTCCTGCACCAGGCCGCGTTCCACGAGGAGTTGGGCCAGCGCGCCGCCGACGCCGGCAATATCCAAGGCATCGCGGCCGGCCCAGTGTTCCAGGCGCGCCACGCGCTGTGCCGGGCAGAGGAAGTTGGTGCAGCGGGTGGCAACTTCGACGCCGACCCGGCTGGAGGGTTGGCCACAGGCGGGGCAGGTGGCGGGGAGTGCAAAGGATTGCTCGGTGCCAGTGCGTTTCTCCGGGATCACGCTCTCGATGGCGGGGATAACGTCGCCGGCCTTGACTAGCCAGACATGGTCGCCGATGCGGATGTCCTTGCGCACGATCTCATCGGCATTATGCAGCGTGGCGCGGGCGATGATGGAGCCGGCGAGGCGCACGGGTTCGAGTTCCGCCACGGGGGTCAGCACGCCCGTGCGACCTACCTGCACGGTGATAGCGCGTATGACCGTTTCGGCGCGCTCCGGTTCGTATTTGAAGGCGCGCGCCCAGCGCGGGCCGTGGGACGTGGCACCAGCGGGGTCGTAGAGCGCGCGGTCGTTGACCTTGATCACGGCGCCGTCCATCTCGAAGGGGAAGGCGTGGCGTTGCTGCTCCAAGACACGAATGGCTGCCAGCACGGCGTCCAGTCCGTCGCAGAGCGTATAGCGTGGGGTGCGGCACCCCCAGGCAGCGAGCTGATCCAATAACGCCTGGTGGGTGGCGAAGGCGATTCCCTCAAGGGCACCCACGGCATAGAGTACGGCATCCAGTGGCCGACGCGCCACTTCGCGCGGGTCGAAGAGTTTGAGCGAGCCGGCCGCTGCGTTGCGCGGATTCATGAACGGCGTTTCGCCGGCGGCTTCCTGCTGCTGGGTGAGGCGCAGGAAACCTGCTTTGGGGAGGAAGACTTCGCCGCGCAGTTCCACGACGGCGGCGGTCGTGTCAATCTGCAGCGGGATTGAGCGGATGGTGCGCACGTTCTGGGTGATGTCATCGCCGACATCGCCATTGCCGC
This sequence comes from uncultured Lentisphaerales bacterium, assembly GCA_964430835.1. Lineage (GTDB taxonomy): Bacteria > Verrucomicrobiota > Kiritimatiellia > RFP12 > CAIWXQ01 > CAIWXQ01. Next base: position 3,874 of record CAYSHQ010000142.1, on the reverse strand, counting down.
GCGTGGCGGCACGCACGAGCAGGCCATTTTCGTAGCGTATGCTAAATGCCACGCCGTCAATCTTGGGTTCGACGACATAGGCGATTTGCGGCAGGGCGAGCTTATTCTTGAGGAAACGGTCAAAATCGCGCAGCTCCTCGGCCGAGTGGGTCTTGTCGAGGCTCATCATGGGCGGGTTATGCGGCACGGAGGCGAAGGAGGCCAGCGGCGCACCGCCCACACGCTGCGTGGGGGAGTCGGACGTGGCGAGCTCGGGGTGTTCGCGCTCGAGCTTTTCCAGCTCGCGATAGAGGCGGTCATAGTCGGCATCACCGATCTCCGGCCGGGCCTCGACGTAGTAGAGGTGGTCGTGGCGGTTGATTTCGCGGCGCAGGAAGGCGGTGCGCTCGGCCGTACTGGTAGAGGTGCTCATGGTCGGTTAGGCGGGGCGGGCGGCTGCCCGCAGGGGCGGGGCGTGGGCGGAGCATTACGGTTGGGCGGCGGCGGCCGCTTCTAACAGCGGGGCGAGGATGCCGCAGGCCCGGGCTTGTGCGGCAACTTCAGCCTTGTGGTTGGCCTTTAGCAGTGCGAGGCAGACGGCGGCCTGCGTGGCAGGTGAATCCGATTGCGCGGGGAGCAGCTTGAGGATCTCCTCGCTGCTGAACTTGGCGATCTTGAGGATGATACGGCGGTTGCCTTCGCTGGTGACAAAGTCGGCCTCCAGTTCGCCATTCTCCGCCCGGCGCGGGATAATGATACGATCCTTGCCCATATACTGGATGTTCATCTCCTTCCCCTTGGCGGCTTG
>CAYSHQ010000142.1:0-3077 GCA_964430835.1 uncultured Lentisphaerales bacterium | reverse complement strand
GCAGGCTCTGTTCGGCCAGTTGCAGCGGATCGGGAATGACGGTCAGGGCGGTGCGGTATTCGTTCAGCCGGGTTGGGTCCATGGGGATGTTGACGGCCAGAATGGCGCGTGTTTCCGTTAGATTGCCTTGGGCGAGGGCGGCGATTACCTGGGTCGTGATCTCCGGCGGCAGGGTTTGAGACAGACGCGGTTTCTCGGGCTCGACGGCTTTCGGCGGCGGAGGGGGCGGCGGAGGGGGCGGCCTTGGTGTGGTGGCCACGGCTGGGGGGGGGGACGGCTTTTCGGCGGGCGTGGGCGGATGTGTCGGAGTGGTGGCGCCGGGTGTGGGTTGTGGGTAGGGGCTGGCAGGCATGCCCGCCTGGTCCGGCCTAGTCTCCGGGGTGGTGGCAAACCAGTTATCGAGCGGGAGCAGCGGCGAGGGGAGTGGCAGCGCGAGCGGGTTATTAAGTCGGTCGTTACCCAGCAGGACCAGCCAGATGCCGAGCAGCATCCAGAGGGTGGTGTGGACCAGGTGGGAGAAGCCGTTGTCCTGTTTGTGGAAGGTGGCGGGTGCGGAGGAATTGGCGGGGCGGTCGAAGGACGCTGGGGTGGGGGCCGGCACGAAGGTGCGGGTGGGCGTCTCGGTAGAGATTTTGCGCAATTGCGGCAGTTCCGGCGAGGGCGGCAATTTGTTGTTGGCGAGGGCGGCTGCGGCGGCGATCGTGCTGATCCCCTTGGGCGGCGTCTCACGCCGCTGTAATGGCTGGTTCTTGAGTGCCAGATGCATATCGCCGAGGGCTTCCGTCCAGTCGGCATAACGGTCTTCCGGCGCTTTCATCATGAGGCGTGTGAGGAGTCCGCAGGCGGTGGCGGGGAGGTCGGGGCGATAGTGGCGCGGGTGCAGGATCTGGTCGGTCAGTTGCTTCTGGATGACGGTTTCCGGGTCGCTGTCCGGGAAGGGGATGTGGCCCGTGATCATGTAGTACAGGGTGGCACCCATGGCGTAAATATCGGCCCGGCAGTCGAGGTCGGTGCGACCTTGGGCCTGTTCGGGGGAGAGGAAGTTGGGCGTGCCGATTACCAGGCCAGCCTGATCGTCGTCATCAATGCTGCCATCAGGGAGGATGACCGTCGCCCGGCCGAAGTCGGTCAACTTGGGTGTGCCGCGTGCGTCCACCCGGATTTCGGACGGTTTGAGGTTGCGGTGGATGAGGCAGTTTTGTATCCAGGCGTGGTGCAGGGCTTCGCCAATGGTAATGGCCACGCGGATGGAGAGCGCGACGGGGAGGGGGCCATTCTGGGCCACAATATCGGCGAGGCTGAGTCCTTCCACATCCTCCATGATCACATAGGGCTGGTTTTCATGGATGTTGATGTCGTAGATCTGCGGCAGGCCTTCGGCCTTGATCTGGGCACAGATACGCGCCACGCTTAGGAAGCGGCGCGTTTCCTTGGGGTCTTGAGCGAACTCGGGACGGAGCAAGGTGATGGCGACGGTCCGCTCCAGCGAAGTTTGGAGTGCCTTAACTGTGGTCGTTTTGCTGGTCTGGCGCAAAGACGCCAGAATTTGGAAGCCAGACAGGGTAAAACCGCTCATGGTGTGCATCTTATAACAGGTTTGACGGGGGACGGGAAGGGGGCGATTGCGCTATTTCGCGATTTCACGTCTGGATGTAGATGTTTCGCGAGGGGTGTCAGACGCCCACTGTTCTGCAGCCAGCGTGGCGGCGGGGGTGGATGGGAGGCCGACGAGGAGGGTGCGGATCGGCAGCTTCTGCCCGGGTAGGAGCAGGTCGGGGCGGAGTTCGCCCAGCGGTGCGCAGACGAAGCGCCGCTGGTGGGCGCGCGGGTGGGGGAGTTGCAGCTCGGGCGTGTTGAGTATCAGGGTGCCGAAGCAGATCAGATCAATGTCAATGAGGCGTGGTGCATAGCGTTGGGCGGTGCGTTGCCGCCCCAGTTGGGCTTCGATGGCATGCAGGCGTATCGCGAAGTTGTGCACGTCCAGTCTGGTTGCGACGATGATGATGGCGTTGAGATAGGGGCCGCCGGGGGGCGTGCCGGGTCCGGTTACGGGCTCCGTGGCATAGATATGAGAGGCCGCCAGCAGGCGCGTGGTGGGCAGATGGCCGACGGCCTCGCGCGCCTGTGTCAGGTTGGCGAGGCGATCGCCGAGATTGGAGCCGAGGGAGAGGATGGCTTCCATGCAGCAAATCTCAGTCTAGTATCCGGCGGCCCCACCCTACCTGCGCAACCCGTGTGGCGGTTTGCTATTCCAGTCCCAGGACGTTACGCATGTTGTAGAGGCCGGGTTTTTTGCCATGCAACCAGTGGGCCGCACGCAGAGCCCCCATGGCAAAGGCTTCGCGGTTGCTGGCACGGTGGGTCAATTCCACGCGCTCGCCCTCGCATGCGAACATGACGGTGTGGTCGCCCACCACATCGCCGCCACGCAAGGTGTGGATGCCAATCTGGCCGCGCGGCCGGGCACCGGTCATCCCTTCGCGGCCGTAGCAGGCGACATCCTTGAGTGCCACACCGCGTCCCTGAGCGAGGGATTCGGCCAGGGCGAGGGCCGTGCCGCTGGGGGCATCCTTCTTGTGATGGTGGTGCATCTCGATGAGTTCCGCATCATAGTCGGGGCCGAGGATGGCTGCGGCGCGCCGTACGAGATCGAGCAGTACATTCACGCCGAGGCTCATGTTGGCGGCCCAAACGATGGGGATGCGGGTGGCGGTATCACCGCACGGTCTGCTGCGGTCATCCGTCGAGCACGACCCCTTGGCCGGCGGCCACGGCGGCCGCGAGATTGGCTGGTGTCGCCGTGTGGAAGGTGAAGTCAATCACCACCTGGGCCAGGCGCGCCGGACCGGCGGAGATGGGGAGTTCGAGCAAAGTCCCGGCGGCGGCGGTCAGGCCGGCATCCTGCCCCAGGGAGGGATGACCTGCGGTTTCGATGGCTTCCACCACCTTTAGTTCTGGCACACGTGTCGCGCAGCGGATCAACTCCTGGCCCATGCGTCCGGCGGCTCCGAGAATGGCGATATTGGTCATGGTGGTCTTCCTGAAGCAGCGGTTCTAAGAGATCAGTCCCAAGGCGT
>CAYSHQ010000141.1:0-6166 GCA_964430835.1 uncultured Lentisphaerales bacterium | reverse complement strand
AAATCGACGAATTGTGGCAGGGGCGGGGCCGCCGGACCCGCCCCAAGCGCAAGCGGAGGCTTTTGGACAGGTCATAAGTGGATGAGGCCAGTTGGAACATACGAAGTACATTCGCTTCTTCTGTGCGGCTCACCGGGAGGTTCGCCCTCCCACCCAGAACCAAGCCATGCGCCTAATCCTGATTCTTGTGTAACCCGTTATCGACTCCGACACGATCTGCGGGTATGCTAGCAAAGATTATTTTAACTCTTGGCGGAGACCGTTGCGCGCGCAGTATGCGCAACGTGCGTAACCGCCCGGCACCGATCGTTGCAGGAGAGCACCATGGATGACGTAGTGGCCCAGTACAGCCAGCGGCTGACGGATTTTATCGGCACGGATTACCACCTGATGTACCGCGAAGCGGGCGGCGAGATCCAGCACCCCTTTCTGACACCTGGCAGTGCCCAGTATTGCGATGTGCTGTGGGACTGGGACTCCTGGCTCACCGACGTCGCACTGCGCCAGATTGTGCGGCGGCAAGGCGGGGACGCGGAGAGCCGGAAACTGGCTGTTTATGAAAAAGGGTGTATTCAGAACTGGTTGGAATATGCCAAACGCAGCAGTTGCGTGGGCTGGGTGCCCATTTGGGTGAATCGCACCGGTAACGTGGCACCGGCGGATGTGTACGCCCAGAACATGCACAAGCCCTGTCTGGTGCAGCATGCCGCCTTTATCGTGCGGGAAAACGGCGGCGATGTCGCATGGCTGCGCGAAGGGCTCATGTTCCTGCAGTATTTTGTAAATAACTATCGCAATCACCACCGGCATCCCTGTGGACTCTATTTCTGGCAGAACGATGCGGCCATAGGTGTGGACAACGATCCCTGCACGTTTGGCCGCCCCCCGCGCAGCAGTGGCTCGATCTACCTGAACTGCCTGATGTACAAGGAACTACTGGCGTTGGTCTACCTGCTGAAGCTTGTCGGACAGGATGAGGTTGCCGCACAGTATCAGGCGGATGCGGACGCCTTGCGCGCGGCCATCCGCGAGCATTGCTGGGATGAGCGCGACGGGTTTTACTATAGCGTGGATTTGAATCTGACGGAGCCCGAGCGCCAGCACTGGACCGCGCATTCGGGGCAGGTGCGCGATTGGCCATGTCTGATTCAGCGCATTGGGGTCTGGTCCGGCTTTCTTGCCATGTGGGCGGGGATTGCCACGCCGGAACAGGCGCAGCGCATGGTTCGGGAGCATCTCCGGGATACTCGCACCTTCTGTGCGCCGTTCGGTGTGCGGACCCTTTCGCGCCTGGAGAAGATGTATAACCTGCGCGCGTCCGGGAACCCGTCGTCCTGGTTAGGCCCGATCTGGGGGATCTCGAATTACCTGACGTTCCGGGGGCTGGTTCGCTATGGGTTCGATGAGGATGCACGGGAATTGGCGCACAAGACGATCCGGCTGTTTGGGCAGGATCTGGAGAAGCACGGCGGCCTGCATGAGTATTACCAGCCGGAAAATGGCACGCCCATTCTGAACATCGGCTTTCAGAACTGGAACTATCTGGTGTTGAATATGATGGCCTGGTTGAAGGGTGAGCCGGTGGTCGAAGAGTTCTGAGGGAACACATGGCGCGCCACCGCATACTGATTTTGTGCTGCTGGCTGGCGGGGTGCTGGGGCGCGCAGGCCGGCTTGCTTCAGGAGTTCCTGGATCGTTCCCCGGGGTATGGTGCGCTCCCCCGGATCTACCGTACACCGGCCTTTCACCTGGAGGCCATCGCGCCACCGGCGGATGCCAAGGGGTCGGAGTGGTATTATATTTGCGATGGTTCGCAGCGCATCGGTCTGATCCAAACCTGGATCAGCGAGATGGAGCTGTTCCGGTTCTTCCCGGCTGAGGACGGTAAGGGGGAGGCCTATCCCATTCCGCCGGTCTATCACTGGGCAAATTTGTATGGGGCCCGCATCCAGATGTATGGTCGGCAGATGCTCCCCGCTAATCCGGAATTTCGCCTCACATTTACGCGCAAAGAGGGCGGAACCATCGAGTTTACCACGGAAAACGTCAATCGCGAGGGGCAGATCCGCGGGGTCAATCACTACCGGTTGGCCTGGGATGAACGGTTGGGGTATGTCGTCGATTGCCAGAGCCAGTATACCATGGCCGTGCCTCGTGACATTGAGTTCAACAACCTGCTGGCTGGCGGGATCTCCGACGCACGGGCGGAGCATAAGCGCTGGCAAAAGACGGTCCGGGCGCTGGCCGATGGGCGGATCGGCTTTGTGTATCACAGCCCGTTACACGTCCCTACGGATGAGATCGCGGCGGGTGGCTTTGTCGGTTTTATCTCGGAAGAGCGCATGAATCCGTTCGTGGAGCTGCTGCAGACCGATACGCCGGTGAGCATCATCACGTGCAGCCAGTGGTATGATCAGCATCTGGTCCTCAAGCCGCCGGCGCAACGGGGTGCAGACGGGTTGTACCACACGCAGGCGCACTACCGGTTCCTATCCCTGCCGGTGTCGGTGGCGCGCGAACTGGAGCAGGTGGCGGTGGATCAGGCACCCGGGGGCGGGCCATCGGGGGTTCCGGGGTTTCTGCCCGGCACGACCAATGACTTCGAGACCACGGTGCCGCGCGATGGTCTGTACCTCGGCCCCATCTGGCGCAATGGCATGCTTTCGCAGACGTTTGCGCATTCCGGGAAGAGTTCCTTGCGGCTGCGCGGGTTGGGCGCCGGACGGGAGGCGTCGATCTCGCCGATTGGTGGTGGCCCGGCGGTGTATGGCGAATCTGCCAAGCGCTATCGCTTGTCGGCCTGGGTTAAGACGCGGGGATTGGTAGATGGGGGCGCCTATCTGCAGGTGGATGATGTCTTCTGGTCCTGGCAAGACCAACGCGCCACGCGCCGATCCGTACCAGTAGGCGGCAATCAGGATTGGACGCGCGTGGAGTTGCTCTTCCAACCCTCGGCCAATGACCCGTTTTTGCTGATCAAGCTCTGTGTGGCTGGTTCCGGCGCAGCGTGGTTCGATGATCTGGAGTTGATGGCGTGGTGAGCGGTCCCATTGGGGCTGGTCATGGAGCGGTGAATTCTTTATATTATAGACCCTTCGGGACTATCCCGGATGGTGGGCGCCGGCCGACGTGGCGCATGCGTAGCGAGAAAATCATGCCCAATACCGTTTTGGTTGGCGCCCAGTGGGGCGATGAAGGCAAGGGGAAAGTCATTGATGTGCTGACGGCACAGGCGGATCTGGTGGTCCGTTACCAGGGTGGTAGCAATGCCGGCCATACCGTGATTGTAGCCGGCCACAAGTATGTGTTGCACCTGGTCCCTTCCGGAATCTTGCACCCGGGCAAGCAATGCGTCATCGGCAACGGCGTGGTGGTGGATCCGCTGGCGTTGATCGAAGAGATTCGCATGCTGGAGAAGGAAGGGATCGTGGTGCAGGGACGCCTGCGTGTCAGCGACCGCGCCCATCTGGTGCTGCGTTATCATAACGCGCTGGACAAGGCGGACGAAGCGGCTCGCGGCGTCGGCAAGCGCATCGGCACCACCGGGCGCGGCATTGGCCCGACGTATCGGGACAAGGTCTGCCGTACCGGCTTGCGGATGGGGGATCTGGTGGAGCGTGATTTCCCGGAGCGGTTGGCGGCGAACGTCGCGGCGGCGAATCAGGCGCTGGCGGCCCTCGGCGCAACGCCTTTGGATGTGGCGGAATTGCAGAAGATTTACGCCGAAGCCGCTCGTGAACTGGCGCCCTACATCGCGGACGCGGTCGAAGTCGTGAACGCGGCGGATCGCGCCGGTCAGCAGATCCTGCTGGAGGGGGCGCAGGGGACCATGCTGGACGTGGATTTCGGCACCTATCCGTTTGTTACATCTTCCAGCCCGACCTCCGGTGGCGCCTGCACGGGCACCGGCTTGTCGCCGCGGCGTGTGGAACGCGTGGTGGGTGTGATCAAGTGCTACACCACACGGGTGGGCGAGGGGCCCTTCCCGACGGAATTGCTCGATGACGTCGGCGAGGATCTGCGGCAGCGCGGCGGCGAATTCGGCGCCACCACCGGCCGTCCCCGCCGCTGTGGCTGGTTTGATGCCGTGGTTGGCCGCTATGCCCAGCTTGTCAATGGCGTGGACTTCTGGGCCTTCACCAAGCTGGATGTGCTGGATACCCTCCCGGTGCTCCGGATCTGCACGGCCTATGAACTGGACGGCAAACGCATCACCACGATGCCGGCCAGCCTGGCCGCCTTCCAGCGTTGTAAGCCGGTGTACGAGGAGATGCCGGGGTGGTTGCAGAAGACCAGCCAGGTGACGCGCTACGAGGATCTCCCGGTCGCCGCGCGTGCCTATGTGGAGCGGTTGGTGGCTCTGATCGGTGGCAAGCTGGGCATCCTGTCCGTCGGCCCCGGTCGTGAAACCACGCTGCGCCTGGGGTTGTAGGATGGCTCGCTGGGGAGCAGTTGCGGTTCCCCGCATGAACGTCTGCTGGATTTCGCTGGTTACGACATGTCATCCATCTCTGACAGCATTCCCGCGCACATTGCCATCATCATGGATGGCAATGGGCGTTGGGCTCAGCAGCGGGGGCTGCCACGCCTGAAAGGGCATGAAGCCGGTGCCGAAACCGTGCGGCATGTGCTGCGCTACTGTCGCGCAGCCGGCGTGCGCTACTTGACGCTCTATGCCTTCAGTTCCGAGAACTGGGCGCGGCCACCGACCGAAGTGCTGGGGTTGATGTCGCTGCTGAAGTCCTTCTTGCGCGACAATGAAGCGGAGTTTCATCAGAATCAGGTGCGATTGCGGGTCATTGGACGCCGCAGCGACCTGGAGTCTGCCATCGTGCGCGAGCTGGAACGTGTGGAGCGCGCTACCGCCGCGTATACGGGCGGTCAGTTGATCCTGGCTTTGAGCTATAGCGGCCGCGGCGAACTCGTGCAGGCCGCGCGGGCCATGGCGGAGGCGGTCCGCCGGGGCGAGCTGCGGCCGGAACGGATTGATGAGGCGGTCTTTGCGGCGCATCTGTATGCGCCGGACGTGCCGGACCCGGACTTGATTGTGCGGACCAGCGGGGAGATGCGCATCAGCAACTTTCTGCTCTGGCAATGCTCATACAGTGAATTCTATGTGACCCCTGTGCTGTGGCCGGATTTCCGCGAGCCGGATTTCCGTGCGGCGCTGGATGCCTATCAGCAACGGCAGCGGCGCTATGGTCGTGTGGCGGAAAAGGTATAACCGGATGCCGCTTGCAGTCATAAAACGTGTTTTGACCGGCTTGTCTGTGGGCGCGGTCTGGGCGCTGGGGTTGCTGTTTGCTCCACCGGTGGTGTTGTTTGCGGCGATCCTCGGCTGCGCGTTGCTGTGTCAGTGGGAGTTCTATCGCCTGGCGGAGCGCGGGGGGTACCCAACCTGTCGCGTGCTGGGGTTGGGGATGGGCGCCTTGTGGTTGCTGGCGATCTTTGTCGCCGGGAGCCGCAACGTCGCGCTGGAATCCTTGCTGCTGGTGGGCGGTGGGGTGGTGCTGCTGACACGGTTGCTCTTTGATGCCCGTATGGCGCGCCCCATGGAGGCGGCCGCCATCACCTTGCTGGGGTTTGCCTATGTGCCGTTTCTAATGGGGTTCTATGTCCATGTGGCCCACTGGGGGGCGGACGGCGCGATGAGCTTCAGCCGCGGCGGGATCTTCCTGGCCTTTTATGCCTCGCTGGTTGTCAAGATGACCGACGTCGGGGCGTATGCGGTGGGGTCCGCCTGCGGACGCCATAAGATGTTTCCGCGCATCTCGCCGGCCAAGTCGTGGGAAGGGCTGGTCGGTGGTTTGACGCTGGGCGTGGCCTGCAGCGTGGGCCTGGTGTTGCTCGCTCACCACTGGTCAGCCATACCGGTGACACCCTTGTCGCAGATGAGTCTGCTGGTGGCCGTTGGGGTGGGTTTGCTGCTGAGCCTGCTGGGCGTGGTCGGCGATCTGATTGAATCCATGTTTAAACGTTCGGTGAATGCCAAGGATTCCAGTGGCATTCTGCCGGCGATGGGCGGCTTGCTGGATGTGTTTGATAGTCTCTTGTTCGCCCCGGCCGTCCTCTACGTGCTGCTCCCGTTCTTGTAAATTCGCTTGCCCTTGCCCCCTGAACCCTGAACCCTGAACCCTGAACCCTGAACCCTGAACCCTGAACCCTG
>CAYSHQ010000140.1:1263-6193 GCA_964430835.1 uncultured Lentisphaerales bacterium | reverse complement strand
TCGGGCGTCCTCCGGGACACCTGCCACCCTAACCATTGCATTTCCCGCTACGGGAGATGGGGAGTAGCACGCATGCCCATGACCATGACCCAGAAGATCCTCGCCCAGGCGGCGGGGTTGAACCAGGTGGAAGCCGGCCAGTTGATCGAAGCCAAGCTGGACCTGGTGCTCGGCAATGACATCACCGCCCCGGTGGCAATCCGCGAGTTCGAGAAGACCGGCGCGGGCGGCGTGTTTGACAAGAGCCGCGTGGCCCTGGTGCCGGATCACTTTACGCCCAATAAGGACATCAAGGCCGCCGAACAGTGCAAGATGATGCGCACCTTCGCCCGCGACAAAGGGGTCGAAAACTATTTTGAGGTCGGTGAGGTCGGCGTGGAGCATGCCCTGCTCCCCGAGCGCGGCCTGGTCGGCCCCGGCGATGTGATCATCGGCGCGGACAGCCACACCTGCACCTACGGCGCGCTGGGTGCCTTCTCCACCGGCGTCGGCTCCACGGACATGGCCGCTGGCATGGCGCTGGGCACAGCCTGGTTCAAGGTACCATCCGCCTTCCAGTTCGTTCTGGAAGGGAAGCTCCCCAAGTGGGTCTCCGGCAAGGACGTGATCCTGCACATCATCGGCCTCACCGGCGTGGATGGCGTGCTCTACCGCTCCATGGAATACACCGGCAGCGGCATCGCCAACCTCACCATGGACGACCGCCTCTGCATGGCCAACATGGCCATCGAAGCCGGCGCCAAGAACGGCATCTTCCCGATCGATGACCAGACCCGCGCCTTCCTGAAGGAGGCCGGCCGCGCGAAATATACCGAGTATGCCGCGGACAAGGACGCGGTCTATGAGCGCGTCTACACGATTGACATGTCCAAGCTGCGCTCGACCGTGGCCTTCCCGCACCTGCCGTCTAACACGCACCTTGCGGCGGAAAGCTCCAACATTACGGTGGATCAGGTGGTGATCGGTTCCTGCACGAACGGCCGTCTGAGCGATTTCCGTGTGGCTGCCAAGATCATGGCGGGCCGTAAGGTGGCCAAGGGGTTGCGCTGCCTGGTCATCCCTGCCACGCAGAAGATCTACCTGCAGGCGCTGAAGGAAGGGCTGCTCACGCAGTTTGTGGAAGCGGGCGCCGTGGTCTCCGCGCCGACCTGTGGCCCGTGCCTGGGCGGGCACATGGGGATCCTGGCCAAGGGCGAGCGCGCCGTGGCCACCACCAACCGCAACTTCGTCGGACGCATGGGGCACCCGGAATCCGAGGTCTACCTCGCCAGCCCCGAAGTCGCCGCCGCCACGGCCCTCACCGGCCGCATCACCGACCCCAACGAGGTGGCGTGAGAAAGCCGACACGGCAAAGCGCGTAGGCCGATGCGAAAACGGATCAGTCGGGCATAAACGTAATGATGCGACCGTGTGATGTATGGATGTCGACACACAACCACCTTGGGCTGTAACGCCAGATAAAATCATCGTAAATTCGCAATGGAAGGATGCATCAATGAACGCACAAGGCACAGTATTTCGCTACAACGACAACGTGGATACCGACGTCATTATTCCGGCGCGGTATCTCAACACCATTGACCATGCCGAGCTGGCTGCGCACTGCATGGAAGACATTGACGCCACCTTCGTGAAGCGGGTGAAGCAGGGCGACATCATCGTGGCCGGCAAGAACTTCGGCTGCGGCTCGTCGCGCGAGCACGCGCCCATCGCCATCAAGGCGGCGGGCATTTCGTGCGTGATCGCGCAGAGCTTCGCGCGCATCTTCTACCGCAACGCCATCAACATCGGCCTGGCCATTCTCGAATGCCCGGAAGCCCATGACGGCATCGCGGCCGGCGATACGGTCTCGGTCGATTTTGACACGGGGAAGATCACGAACGTGACCAAGGGGACGACCTTCCAGGCCGCGCCTTTCCCACCGTTCATGAAGGATCTCATTGCGCGCGGCGGACTGGTGCCCTACGTCCAAGCCAAGCTGGCGGCGAAGAAGTAGGCGGGAATTTGGCCGGATAACTGCGCAGGTGCCAGTGTTCCGTGTTCGGGGGGTAGGGCCATAGGTGTTAAGCTAGCCCCTAGCCCCTGACCCCTGCCCCCTGGCCCCTATCTCCGTACCCGCAAGTACGCCTTACGCTCGGCCTCAGGGAAGCGCTCGATAGCGTAGCGCAGCATGGTGCGGGGCATGGTTGCAGCATGACGGTCTAGAAATTTCTGCAGCGTCGCCACCTCGCGCTTTCCCACTTCGCGCAGCATCCACCCCGTGGCTTTATGCAGCAGGTCCTCGGGATCGCGCAGCAGCGCGCGCGCCAGCGTCAGGGTCGGTTCATAGCGCTGACGCCGGATCAGCGCCAGCGTGGCGACGATCGCGATACGCCGCTCCCAGAGTGACGCGGATTGCACCAGGCGCCTCAGCAGGTCGGTTTCCTGTGTGGCGACCCAGGCGCCGACTATATTGGGCGCCGATAGGTCCACCAGGTCCCAGTTGTTGATCTGGCTGGTCTGCTGGAGATAGGTGTGCAGGATTTGTTCCTGGCTTATGGCATCGCCGTGTTCGAACTGCCATACCAGCAGCAGCAGGGCCAGGAGGCGGTCTTCATGGTAGCCAGAGGCCAGCAGGCGCAAGATTTCCGGCAGCGGCATGGCTGCGTAGGCGCGGATCATCTGGCGCAATACCGGCACGCGAATGCCGCGGAAGAGGTCACCCTCGCCATATTCGCCGGGGCCGGTCTTAAAGAAACGCTGCAAGATCGCGGCGTCGGTTGGGTTGGCCAGTTGTGCCAGCGCGCGTTGCGCGGCAAGGGCGGTGGGTGGTGGTAGGGGTGTAGGCATGACGGGGGAATCATAGCGCAGGAGGGGCGCGCAGGGGAGGGTTCTTTGTTCTTGGTTCATGGTACTTGGTTGCTGGCGCCTTGGACTAGGGGATAGAGAACTGTGAGGGGCGCGAAGGGTGTCGCCTGAGGGGTGTCGGGTTTCACATGTAGCAAAGGCAAAAACGCATGGCATGTCCTAAACCGTCCCAACGTCGAATCCTCTCCGTGGTAGCAGATTACGATTACGATTACGAATCATGCGGCGGAACAGGCCGTGGTGGAAGCCCAACCAGTCTTCGCCAGCGCCGTCACGGCCATGACGTGGCAGGACGCCATGGGGCTCCTGCGGGGGGCGCCGGATGCGGCCACGCAGTATCTGCGACGCACCGGTGGCGCGCAGTTGGAACAACGGTTTCTGCCCGTGGTGCGCGCGGCGACCGCGCAAACCGGCGTCACGTCCGCCTATAAAGCCGTACAGGCGGCGGCCCCCACGACCCTGACATCGTTCTTGGGGGCAGATACGGTGGATATTGATACGTATGTGACGCGCAAGGCGATGGATGGGCTCTTCCTGCTCGTGGCGCAGGAGGAACAGCGCATCCGCACGAACCCGCTGGCGCGTTCCACGGAACTGCTGCAGCGGGTCTTTGGCTCCGTGCTGCCCGCTACGAAGTAACATTGATTGACTTGCTTGCCACCTGGGTGTGTTGCGGCCCCCCCCGTGGTGCACGCCCCTGTTCTCGTCAGGTCCGGGGGGCACCACACCTGCAGACGGGTGCGATTCTAGTTAGCGCTTGTCCTAAAACATCCCACTTTTGCTTCTGTCTGACCGCCAAGTGCGCTATCATTGATGCTTCATTTTTCTCAGGGAAGCCAGCCAAGCAGGAGATGCCTTGTCATGTGGGATTACTCGGAAAAAGTTCTCGATCATTTTCGCAACCCGCGCAATGTCGGCCGCGTGGAGAACCCCGACGGCACCGGCACCGTCGGCTCGCTGGCCTGCGGCGACGCCCTGACGCTGACCTTCAAGCTGGATGCGCAGGGGTGCATTGCGGAAGCCAAGTTCCAGACCTTTGGCTGCGCCAGCGCCATTGCCTCCTCCTCCGCCCTGACCGAGATGCTCAAAGGGAAGACACTCGCCGAGGCCGAGAAGATCACCAACAAGGAGATTGCCGAGTACCTGGGCGGACTCCCGGACCAGAAGATGCACTGCTCGGTGATGGGGCGCGAAGCACTGGAGGTGGCCATCCATAACTACCGCACCGGCGAGACCACCGTCAAGAATCTGGAAGAGAACATCGTCTGCACCTGCTTTGGCGTCTCTGAGAACGAGATCCTGCGCGTCGTGCGCGAAAATGGTCTGACCGACGTGGACCAGGTCACCAACTTCTGCAAGGCCGGTGGCGGCTGCGGCGGCTGCCGGGACAAGATTCAGGAACTCGTGGACCGGGTCAAGACTGAGCGCGCCGCCAGCCGCACGGCGGCCGCCGGGGCCCCGCGCAAACTCACCAATATCCAGAAGATCCGGCTGATCGAGGAGATCGTGGACCGCGAGATCCGCCCCGCTCTGCAGCGCGACCAGGGGGACATCGAGCTGGTCGATGTGGCCGGCGACCGCGTCACCATCGCCTTCCGTGGCATGTGTGCCGGCTGCCAGGTCTCGGAATTCACGCGCCGCGACTTCATCCAGGCCAAGCTGCGCGAGTGCGTCGCGGCTGAGATCGTGGTGGTGGAGGAAGGGAAGTTGCGGCAGGCGGGCCAGGGTTCAGGGGACAGGGTTCAGGGGCCAGGGTTCAGGGGCCAGGGTTCAGGGTTCAGGGTTCAGGGTTAAGGTTGCCCGTGTCGCGTTCCCATTTGCAAGCATGAACACATCCAAAAACAAAGCAAAGCCAACCACGAAACTCCGCCCCGCTGAAGCGCCGTTCGCCGCCACGGCACAGCGGGCCATTCGCAAGGCACAACGGGCCGCCGCGCAGGAAAACGCGCGCTATGGCCTGCCGTTGATTGTTCAGGGAACGCACGGAGCCCTGGCCTAGCGTATTGCACAAGCTATGCCTACTCGCTATCCCGCCAACCTATAGCAGAACGAATCTTTCAATGCTTCGCGCACTCAAAGGCCG
>CAYSHQ010000140.1:0-1253 GCA_964430835.1 uncultured Lentisphaerales bacterium | reverse complement strand
ATGACCTGGAGCAAATCGTATGAGCACATCTGTAACCGCGGAAGCCGCACGTCTCGTGTATCTCGACAACAATGCCACCACCTGCATTGCGCCGGAAGTGCGCGAGGCCATGCTGCCGTTCTTCCAGGAGCTGTGGGGCAACCCTTCCAGCATGCACTTCTTCGGCGGCCAAGTGGCGCGCTACGTCGAGGCCGCGCGCGAGAAGCTCGCCGCGCTGATCCATGCGGACCCCTCGGAGATCATCTTTACGAGTTGCGGCTCCGAGAGCGACAACATGGCGATTTACGGCGCCGCCGAGACGCTCGGTCCGTCCGCCAAGATCATCACCTCGCGCGTGGAGCACCCGGCCGTGCTCGGCCCCTGTCGCCACTTCCGGGAGCACGGCTACCACGTGGTCGAACTGCCGGTGGATGGCGTCGGGCAGCTCGATCTCGCGGCCCTGCGCGAAGCCGTCTACGGCGGCCCCAGCCTGGTCAGCGTCATGTGGGCTAACAACGAGACCGGCGTGATCTTTCCCATGGACGAGATCGCCAAGATCGTCAAATCAGCCGGTGGCATCCTGCATACGGACGCGGTGCAGGCGGTGGGGAAGCTCCCGCTTGACGTACGCAAGCTGCCGGTGGACATGCTGGCGCTCTCGGGGCACAAGCTGCATGCCCCCAAGGGGATTGGCGCGCTCTATGTGCGGCGCGGCACGCGCCTGAAGACCTTCCTGATCGGCGGGCACCAGGAGCATGGTCGACGCGGCGGCACCGAGAACGTCCCCTACATCGTCGGGCTTGGCGTGGCCGCAGAACTGGCCGCCCGGCACATGGCCGACGAAAACTCGCGCGTCGCAAAGCTACGTGACCGACTCGAGCAGGGGCTGCTCGCCTGCCCGGATGCGCGCGTCAACGGCGACACCCGCCACCGCCTCCCCAACACCAGCAACATGAGCTTTGAGTTCATCGAGGGCGAGGCCATCCTCTACCACCTGAGCGACCTGGGCATCTGTGCCTCGTCCGGCTCGGCCTGCTCGTCCGGCTCGCTGGAGCCTTCGCATGTCATCCGCGCCATGGGCGTCCCCTTCACGGCGGCGCACGGCTCGATCCGCTTCAGCCTCAGCCGCTACAATACCGAAGCGGATATTGACTACGTGCTGCGGCAGATGCCGCCAGTGGTGGCCAAGCTGCGCGCCATGTCGCCGTTTGTGACGTAACTAGAGCTTGTCCCAAAACTCCCACTTTTGCTTTTTTGTAACTGCTCAGGTGCCA
>CAYSHQ010000139.1:0-6195 GCA_964430835.1 uncultured Lentisphaerales bacterium | reverse complement strand
CCCCAGCGACAGGGCGGGGCATTTTGTGAAGTTCCTTTGTTATGCGCCTTCTGCTATGCTTCCCGCTTTTTCGCCGTTTTGGCACCATCGCCACCCCATGTGGGTGCGCGGGGCCGGGAGAGTCCTGTGATTGCTACCGCACTGTTAACCAAGAGATTCGGCGCCGACATCCTGTTCGAGGATGTCAGCGTCAAGTTCACGCCCGGCAACTGCTATGGCCTGGTCGGCGCCAACGGGTCCGGCAAGACCACGCTGATCAAGATCCTGGCGGGGCTGGAACCCGCCACCGGTGGCGAGGTGATCATCGGGCGTGATTGCAGCCTGGGCTACCTGCGCCAGGATCATGCCGCGTTTGACGACGTGCCGATCCTCGACACGGTGTTCATGGGGAACCAGAAACTCTGGAACCTGCATCTGGAACGCGAGAGCCTCTTCGCCCGGGATGATTTGTCGGACGCCGAGCAGGAGCGCAGTGGCGAGCTCGAGCACGAGTTCGGCGAGGCGGGTGGCTACACCATGGAGGCGGATGCCGCCAAGCTGCTGGCCGGGCTCGGTTTCGCGGAGGATCTCTTCCAGAAGAAGATGAGCACCTTGCAGGGCGGCTTTAAGCTGCGCGTCCTGCTGGCGCAGGTCCTCTTTGCGCACCCTGACGTGCTGCTGTTGGACGAACCCACCAACCACCTCGACCTGGAATCCATCGAATGGCTGGTAAACCTGCTGAATGCCTATGAAGGGACGGTTATCGTCATCTCGCATGACCGCTTCTTCCTGAATCAGGTGTGCACGCATATCGCCGACCTGGACTATCATGAGGTCCGGATGTTCACCGGCAACTACGACGACTTTGTCATCGCGAGTCTGGAAATGCGCGAATTGCGCGAGAAGGCCAACGCGAAGCTGGAGAAGCAGATCCACGACCTGAAGACGTTCATCGCGCGTTTCAGTGCCAACGCCTCCAAGTCGAAGCAGGCGACCTCGCGCAAGAAGCTGCTGGGGAAGATCGAGGTTAACGAGATGAAGCCCAGTTCGCGGGTCTCGCCGTTCATCCGCTTTGCCAGCAAGCGGCGCCTGGGCGAGAAAGTCATTGCCGTAGAGGGGATCTCCAAGCAGTACGACAGCTGTCTGTTTCGCGACTTCTCCTGCACGATCGGTCCACGGGAGCGGATCGCCATCATCGGCAAGAATGGGACCGGCAAGACCACGTTGCTGAAGATCTTGTGTGGCCGCCTGCCGCCGGACAGTGGCACGGTGAAACTCGGCGACACCCTCGAGATCAGCTACTTCCCGCAGGATCCGGGCGAAGTGCTGGACCTGGATTGCCAAGCGCTTGACTGGCTGGGGGCCTTTGCGGAGAAGGAGAACCGGTCCGAAACCGAGCTGCGCTCCTTCATGGGGCGGATGCTCTTCAGCAGGGACGACGTGTTCAAGCAGATCCGGGTGCTCAGCGGCGGCGAGAAGGCCCGGCTGATCCTGGCCAAGATGATGCTGGAGGGTGGCAACGTGATGGTTCTGGACGAGCCCACTAACCATCTCGACCTGGAGTCCATCGAAGCGCTGAACTTCGCGCTGTCCCAAACCGGCGGCACGGTCATCTTCGTGTCGCACGACCACCGGTTGATCGCCTCGCTGGCCACCCGGATCTTCGAAATCGTGGATGGGCGGATCATCGAACGTTCGGGGGAGTCTGCCTAAGGCAGGAGCGCACATGACAAGCATCGGTTTTCCTGTGAATTTCAGCACGGTGCTGTTGGAGCCGAACCGGTGGACGCCGGAAAAACGCCCCTCCTTCCGGGTGAGCGCCTGGTTTGACGCGATCCGGCAGGCGGGGTTCACCGGGCTGGAGCTATGGGAGAACCACGCCGTGTTAGCCGAGGAGCAGGAGCAGGCGGCGCTTGAGCGGGGGCCCCTGCCGGTGGAAGTCTTTAACAGCTATTGCACGTTTGACGATGCGGGCGCCGAGGGGCGGGAACGGGCGGCGGCCTGGGTGCGTCGGCTCCATGCGCTGAGCGTGAAGTTCAACCTGGGTGGCGAGGCCGCGCGCTCGGAAGAGTATCTGCGCAACCTGCGTAGCTGGGCGCAGATCCTGCCGAACGGCTGCCGGCTGCTGTGCGAGTGTCATGGCGGGACCATCCTGGAGACCCCGGCGCAGGCGGCGACGGTGCTGGCGCCGTTGATGGGGCATGTAGACCTGATTGTGCATGCGTTTGCCGGCGAGCGCGAGACGCTGCGCGAATGGCTGGAGCGTTTTGGGCCGGCCGTGACCCATGTGCATGTGGCCGGACTGCGTGGCAAGTGGCCGATGATCAGGCTGGCGGAGATGGCGGAGGAGGCTCAGGAGCGGCTGGCGCTGCTGCGCACCGCCAAGTTTGCCGGGACCTGGACGGTGGAGTTCACCGGCGGGGTGGCACAGTCCCCGGAAGATAAACAGCAGTTACTGGCCCATGCGGCCGAGGATCTGCAATTCCTGCGCGCTAACCGATAGGAGCACGAAGATGCCCAAACTCTTGCATATTGCCAATGGTTCCCCGGATACCAATATCTGGACCCCCGCCTTCCGGGAGGCGCTAGCGCAGATCGGCCCCCTGACCATTGTGGAGCAGGGCGGAACCATGGATGATGCCACGCGGGCCGCGCTGATTCAGGAAACGGATGTTTTGCTGCTGGGGTGGGCGGCGGCACCGATTCCGGCGGCGATTGCCACCAATCCGGGCGCGCTGCGCTATGTCTGCAATGTGACGGGCGAGATGAAGCGCTGGGTGCTACCCGAGCTGGTGGAATCCGGCCTGCCGGTGACCAACTGGGGTGATGCCCCGGCCGGGGTCGTGGCCGAAGGCGCGATGACGTTGCTGCTGGCCGTGCTGAAGGATCTGCACCAGCAGGTGCAGAACATTCGGCGCGATGGGTGGGGGCTCGACGCGTCCCGCACCGGCGGTACCATCGACGGGTTGCGCGTGGGCGTGTATGGCTGCGGCGTGATCGGCCGGGCGTTCATCGAGCTGATCCGCCCCTTCCGCCCGGTGCTGCGCGTGTTCGATCCGTATGCCAAGGAGCTGCCAGAGGGGTGCGCGCGCGCGGCCAGCCTGGAGGAGCTGTTTGACAACGCCCAGGCGATCGTGATTCATGCAGGGTTAAATGACGAAACGCGGGGGAGCGTAACGGCAGACCTGCTGCGGCGGTTGCCGCGTTATGGGGTGGTGATCAACACGGCGCGCGGCGCGATTGTGAATCAGGAGGCGCTCTTTGCGGAGTTGGCGTCCGGCCGGTTACGCGCGGGGTTGGATGTGCTGGAGCCGGATACGCTCCCCGCGGGGGACCCGGCGCGGAGCTGGGAGAACTGCGTCTTCACGTCCCATCAGATCAGCCGGCTCTGGCCATCGGGCGATCAGCCCCCCTCGCTGCTCCCGCCCTCGGCGCATCGCATCTGCCTGGACAACCTTCGGCGCTTTGTGGCCGGCGAGCCGTTGCGCTTCCGTGTGGATCCCGTGGCGTACCGTCGGCAGACGTGAGGGCCGCGGCCCCACGCGCGAAGCCCGTTTGCGTTGGTTGTTGAATATGCGCGTGTCCGGCTCGTCGATCATACAACAGGCGCGGCACAGCCGTCGGTGCTATCGCTTGTGTCGTTTCAGTACGAGCCTGTGGCGCTCATGACACTAGACTGGCGCTCCTCGACGCCTTCGGCGAAAATGGCGTCGGCCTGTTCCCGCGTCAGTCCATGTTTTTCGCGGATTGCGCGCCGCAGCTCCTGCAGGGTCTTCTCCTGGCAGTCCCGCCGTTGGGCAGCCTGCGCGTCAGGACCCGACAGCACTGCCGGGAAGCGCGCGTCCGCACCCTTCGTCGCAGCGGCATCGGCTTCCATGAGTTCGGCAAAGATCTTCTGCCGCATGCTGACCGTCAGCACCACCGCCGTCTTGGCGGCGGAGAGCCCGGATTCGCCCAGGCGCGGACGGACGCCGGTAGTTGTCAGCGTAGTGTTTGATGGGCCGACGGCGGCGGGTACGCCTGCGCCCATGGGCGAACAGACTGCCGCGGCTGGCGGTCTTGGGCGCAACGTAATGACGGCAGGGGGTTCGGACGGAGGAAGGATGGAACGCATCCCATCCTCCGCTTTGCGCGTGGGGGCGTCCGTGGCACGCGCCTGTAGTTCCGGGGGAAGGGTCTGCTGCGTTGGTTCCGCCGGTTGCGGGACGGGTCGAAACACGCCATGGCTCAGCAGCCCGCCGAGGGCCACGACTCCGAGAACCCCGATCCCCGCCCCGTACCACGCCCAGGTTGGCACCGGGCGTCGCCGGGAGGGGGTGGCGATGGCACGTTGTCGGGTGGTAGGCTGCTCGCTCAGGGACGACGCCGCGACGGGCGCAGACGGCACAACCGCCGCCGACGGGTCAGTGGGCGCCGCCGCGGCTGACAAGCGCGGAACACGCATGCACGCCTGACAGACGGGACACTGGATGGTGTGCCCGGCGTCCTGCGTCTCGGCCGATAGCTTTTGCCGGCAGGTGCAGCAGTAGAATTTGACGACGACTCCGTCCACGCTCCGCGGTCTCCTTCACTGTACGGACTCTGCTCGCCAGCGCACGGTCGTTCCAGACGCCAGCCAGCAAAGCTCAAAAATAGCAGGCTGACCGGCACCCGTCCAGCCTTGGAAACATCCTCAGCCTGGCAATCGCTTCACGGGCGAATGGAATCCGGCCTCGATCATCTTGTGGAGGATGCCGTTCGCATCGGACATGGTCAACTGGTGATCGCGGACGGACGCCTGAAGGATGCCGATGGTGCCGGTGAGTGGAATCGCCATTTCGTTACAGGTCTGTCGGGCTGCCCGATCATCGGTCACAACGACGCCCTGCCGATGATGGGCTGCTGCGATGGTGCCGGCTTCACCATGGCCCAGATGTGTAATCAGTTGCCTCAGCGTGGTCTGTTCGGCCTTGTCGAGCGCCACGAGGCGCAAAATGTCCTTGTCTACGAGCTCGAGACACGCGGCGAGCGGCAGATATCCAGCCGCCACTCCGCGCGTCAGTTCGTCCATCACTTGGCTGGTCACAAAACCATGTCCCCGGTAGCGGGCCGTCAGAATGTGCAACCCATCTGCCAGCGCGAAATTAGACAGCGTGACACTGTCAAAAAACCAGCCGGCGGGGTCAGGCATGGGCGGCATCTTCCTTTGCGCAGACCGTGTTTTGTGGGATCCCACGCTCGTTCAACCATTCCCGCGCCTGGAGCGCTGTCAGGCCCAGGCTTTCGGCTAGTTTGCCTAGCGCGATATACCCACCACGGTAGGCTTCCAGGGCTTGGCGTTGGGATGCCGTCAGTCCCAACCATTCCGTTTGGTAGCAGGTCTGGACAGCCTGGCGGACCAATTCGCCAACGGTCACACGCCGGTGCCCCGCGACCTGTTTCAGGCCGCGGGCTACGGTTGGTTCGATTTTAACGTGCAGGGTGGCGGTTTGGGCCATACGACCTCCATGTACATGATTAGGTATATCACGCTCCGGCCGATGCGTCAACGTTGAACTCTCGTAGTTATTTTGCACAACGTCGCGGGTCACCGGACAGTGGAAGGCGCGCATCGCGCGGCTTTCACTGGTCCGGTGGACTCGTCTTGTTCGATGTTTCTTCTGATCCGCTATTGCACGGATTCCAGTTTCTCAGCCTTCTCATGCTTCATGCCTTCGTCTGTGACAATTTCTATTGATTCCAACTTCAGGTGCAGGCCGCGCAACCCCTGAACTTCGCGAACAGCCTGAACTTTCCGGACTCCCTGTGCCAACGTAACCCCTTGAGCATCCTTGTCCTCTGGATATGAGGGGGCGAAGAGTGTTCCCGTCACGTTCACCCATTTGCCTCGGTACTTCAGTCCTTCTTCCTCCCGATTATAGAAATGCGGAATAAGCACCTCGCCCAGTCCGCCCACATAACCCTTGCTTGTCCTGAAGATGCCCGTGAGCCTGACTCTGTCTCCCGCTTGGGGAAGGTAGTTCCCAAGATAGTCAGCATGCTCATCTCCGACATTGGCAGCCGGTTCTGTCGGTGTCGGTATGCTGCAGGAGATCAATGTGGAGCAGAGCATTATACAGATGACGCACCGGATCGTAGTGAAGACGATCTTTTTCATGTTGTCCCTTCTCTTCTTGGACATCGAACGTCAGCGATCACCGGCGGCCACCATCCAAGGCCACCTGTTTGCCCAACGCT
>CAYSHQ010000138.1:0-6203 GCA_964430835.1 uncultured Lentisphaerales bacterium | reverse complement strand
CGTGCATCTGCTTCCGGTGGACGACTACGGCGACGATTACGGTGGACGATCGGGACACCTACCACCTACCACCTGCTCCGCCCCCCTCCCTGCCCTAAAACAAATCTAGGCCTAGCGTAACATCCGCCGGGATGCCATTCGTGCTGATGCGGCTCGGCTGGCCGGCGCGGTTCAGCTCATTAGAGGCCGCCGTACGCAAATCTGCCGCCTGTCGAGCCGCAAATTTACGAATGGCTTCCCGCTGGTCTGACACGGCAATTTTAGCCAGCAGCTCCAGATTCGTCAGACAACCCACAGCCGTTGCGCGAATCTCCGAGTCGGTCGCCTCCACCGCCACCTGCTCCAGCCACTTTTGCTGCCTGAGCTTATCCATCGCATCATGGCGAATATAATCGTCGGGGGCTGAGATCGCCAAGCTCGCCAATAAGTCTGGCCGGGTAAGTTTCTCAAGCGCAGCATCGCGCACCTCGCCATTCACACTCTCGCGCGCGAGCCTGGCCAAAAGAGCTTGGTCGGTCACCTTGCGGGTCCACTCAGGCCGCACCCACATCCCCATCTCGGCCAACCGCACCTCGTTGG
This sequence comes from uncultured Lentisphaerales bacterium, assembly GCA_964430835.1. Taxonomy (GTDB): domain Bacteria; phylum Verrucomicrobiota; class Kiritimatiellia; order RFP12; family CAIWXQ01; genus CAIWXQ01. The sequence continues at coordinate 5,624 of CAYSHQ010000138.1, read as the reverse complement.
TAATCTTCTCCGCCGCTTGCATGCCGATCCGCATCATCTCAATATCCTTGGTATACTTCACATCCATGGCGATCTTGGCCAGCAGCCCCTGGTCGGTGAGCTCATAGACGGCCATGGAGCGTATCCGATAAGAATTGCGATCGCTCGCATCCTGCGCTTCCATGGCGATCTTGGCCAGCAGCGTCTGGTCTTGCAGCTTTGCCGCAACCCTCACGCGAACCCTCCCTTCCTTACTCGCCACGACCACATTGGACAACAAATTCAGATCCGTGAGGTTCCGCACAGCCAGGCAGCCAAGACTTGGACTTGCATTCAACGCTAGTTTAGTCAACACCCATTGATTGGTGATGCTTTCCACGATGCTCACAACTTGGTAAGCAAGGTAGTTGTCTTCTGAGCGCCCTTCACGAATATTGCTCTCATCGAGCGCCAGAACGAATTGTGCCATATGCGTCTGATTGGTAATCTTCCGAACCACCCCTGCGCAGGACCGTAGATCCCTGCTTTGCTTGAGATACCTGGCGAGTAGCGCCGGATCAATCAGGCTGGCCGCAGCGGTTTGACGCACCTCTAAATCCTCATCCTCCAGTGCAATCCGATAGAGCAAGGGCTGATTGGCGAGTTTGGCGACCGCCGCCCGACGCACACACGGATTGGTGGACTTTACGGCGATACGGGCCAGCTTGGCTTGACTTCGCGTGTCGGCCACGCTTTGCAGCCCAGGCTCAAAAGCATTCATCCCCCACCCTGCCAGGACACTCGCCACAACGACGAGCAGGACACTGAAGATGCGATGCCGCTGGCCCGTGGGCGCGGGTGCCAGGAAAAGCGCGGCGCACACCCGCCGCAGAAACATCCAGACCATGACGCCCTTCATGCGTGCCTCACCTTTCTGTCGGGATCGGGAAGTCCTCCGAAGCCTCCTACGGCTGCTTTGCGCCGGCGGGCGTTTCCGGCTGGCGCCCCGCCTCGGCCGACGGACGCTGTGCCGCCGCGCGCTGCTTGTCGATCCATGCGGCCAATAACGCCGGCACCGCTCGAATCTCCTTGATCAGCGCGTCTTCGCTCAGCGCGTCTGCCCCGGCCGGATCTATCACATGGTGCACGACATGTCCGTCCCCGGCCCAGAACACGACCTGCGGCACCTTGTCCTCCGAGTATGAATGAACCCAGCGCATCGCGTATTCCCGGTCATCATCCGTCTGGCAGGCCAGCGGAATCACACCGGACTCCCGTATGGCGGCCGCCACCTTGGCGCTCCCGCGCTGACAAAGGTTCGAGAGCAACGCACTGCTGCGATACGAAGGCACTCGCTGCCATACATCTACCATGCCAAAACATGCAAACGGCCTGCGTGGCCACGTGCCCATCGGGAAGACCAGCATGATCACACCGTTGGACGGCCCGGCCAGCGCCCTGGCTTCGTCCAGCGAGGCGGCCCACGGGATATTGGTCGCCACCGCCGGGGTGCTGAGCGCAGGCGCGCCCGGCAGATTCGGCCGCATGCCACGACTGGGGTGCAGTTCGCCGGACGGTGTCGGCCGCCCCCCCGGACAGGCAGAGCCCTCCGGCGCGCCTGCGTTCGCATTCATCTCGGAGGCGAGCAACGCGGCGGCGGCGGTCCCCATGGCCAGCACCGGACGTTTACAAGCCGCCACCCCCTCGCGGGTAAAAGCGGCGATCATCTGCCGCAGCGTCGGTGCCGGAATAGCCCGCAACACCGCCACTTCGCTACCGGACAAGGGGATCTGGGCCTCCCGCGCGGCCTGGAGTGGATCCGCCAGCGTCTTGTCACGCCATTCGCCATGCAAGCCGGCCAAGGCTAACAGTCGCTCCAGGCCACGCGGCACACACATGGTCCCAGCCGAGGCACCGGCGGGGCGCGGCCCCACAATCGTCGGCGCTGGAACTTCCATGGGCGTGCGCCCGGCCGCGTCGTCGTGGTCGTCAGTGACAGGGTGCATGGCATCCAGAGTGTCAAAACCAGCAGCGGCTGTCCAGCCGCAGCAACAAAAAATCGTTCTCCTGGGCGGCTCACCGGGAGGTTCGCACTCCCACTTCTGACCAGGCCAGATCTCTGCCATCCTGAATTCTGACCCTTGGTGCACAACGGTTTTGCAAGCGCCCCCAATAAAGAACCGCACGCGCCTTTATTAGGTCGCGTGCGGTCGGCCCCCTCGCCATATCTATGGCCTGCCCCTCTCCTGCCCGTCAGTTCTGACCGGACTTTCCGGCAATTTCTCGCTGCCATTTCGCCAAGCCGGATTTCTCAATCCAGTTTTTTTCGGAAAGGGTCATGCGAATGACCACACAGCCGACGAGCACATACGTCAGCCCCAGCATCATGCCGAGCATGGCCTTGGTTTCCAGGGTCCAAGGCAGCAGGACGAACAAGCCCACGTGAAAGAACAACGCGCCCATGGCAATCATGGCCAGGCACAGCGTCATCCGCAATAATCCGAAGGCCGCAATGCGCGCTACTTGCACACCGTGCAAGTAGCCCTTCGCAGCCTCAATCTTCAGCAGTTGCAGCGACAACCGCCGGTATTTATCCAGCAGGTTGACGGCTATGCCAACCAACACGCCCTTGCATAGATGAGTGAACATGTTACTGCCGATTCCGCCCCAGAATGTAGCCTGCCAGAATACCGACCACGGCCGTCCCCGCGATATACGGCCATGGATTCTGATGCACGTTCTCGTTCACATCACGGGCCACTTCGCGGGCTTTATCGACACTGACTTCTTTCGCATGCGCAAGCGCTTCCAGCGCCTGCTCCTTGGCCGTCGCCAGTGACTGGACGAGGTTACATTCGTTCTCCGCGATGACATTGCGCAGATTGAGGTATTTCCCGGACAGGACGTTTTTCAATTCGTCCTTCTTCTGCGTCGCCGCCAGTTCCAGCAGTTTCAGCGCTTCCGCGATGTTTTCGCTACTTGTAGCTGTGTTTTCCATGACAAACCGTCCTTTTCTTTCCTGCGTTACGTGTGCTACCAGATGCAACTACAACCGGCCCAACAGGACCAGTACCAGCAGAATCAGGACCACGAGCCCAAGTACGCCGCTCGGGTAATATCCCCAATTCCGACTGTGCGGCCAGGTGGGCAAAGCGCCCAACAAGACGAGAACCAAGACAACCAACAGTACCGTTCCAAGCATGATCGTGCTCCTTTCCTTCTATCGGTGCCCGACCCGTGCCGGGTTGTCATTTGAGATCAGCTTAGACGATTGGGTCAAAACCAGCTATGGGGTGTTACCCTACTGTGCGCTTGCAAATCCGAGCCTGTCCGCTAATATAGCGCGCCATTGCACACAGGTGTACGGAACACGGTGAGAATCCGTGGCGGTCCCGCCGCTGTATCCGGGGACGCGCACTCCGGGCCCGCAAGGGCCGGTCACCGGTGGCAGGGCGTGCCGCTCACGGCAGGCCCCGCACATCGGGAAGGCTGGGAGCAGCGCGGTTGATCCGGGAGCCAGAAGACGAGCCGGTGTGCCAAAGTAGGCAGGATCCAATGGTAACGGGTTCTGGCGGGTCGCAGGAATGCGGCCAGGCCGGAACCTTTTTTGTTTCCGGCACGGCCATTACCAGAGGAGCACACACACCATGGATCTCTTAACGCAAACCATTGCCGCCATCCGCCCCCTGAACGAAGCAGTACGGGAGCAGGCGCTGCAGCGACTGCGGGATCAGGCGCGTCCGGCGGGTAGCCTCGGCATGCTGGAGCCGTTGTCCGCCCGTCTGGCCGCGATTGCCGGCACGATCAACGTCCGCCTGGCCAACAAGGTCGTGGTCACCTGTGCCGGCGACCATGGCGTGGTGGCGGAAGGCGTGAGTCTCTTCCCCGCCACGGTCACGCCGCTGATGGTGCTCAACTTTGTGGGGGGCGGCGCCTCGATCAACGTGCTGGCCAAGCACGCAGGCGCGCGCGTCGTGGTGGCGGATCTCGGGGTGAACCACGACTTTGACCCCACCCTCCCCATTTTCCACAAGAAAGTGGGCAAAGGCACCGGGAACCTAGCCGTGGAACCGGCCATGAGCCGGGCCGCAGCCCAGCGCTCCCTGGAAGCCGGCATCGAGATCGTCAATGAACTCTGCGCCCAGGGACCGGTGGATCTGATCGGTACCGGGGACATGGGGATTGGCAACACCACCCCCGCCACAGCGATCATTGCCGCGTTCTCCGGCATCCCCGTGGAGCAACTCACCGGCCGGGGCACCGGCGTGGATGACGCCGGGCTGCAACGCAAGATCAGCGCCGTGCGCCGCGGCCTCGCGCACAACCAGCCAAACCGTGCCGATGCGCTGGATGTACTGGCCAAGGTCGGCGGCTATGAGATCGGCGGACTCGGCGGACTGGTCCTGGGGGCGGCTGCCAAGGGGATCCCGGTCATTTGCGACGGCCTCATCTCCACCGCCGGCGCGCTGGTGGCCTGCGAACTGGCGCCGGCGGCCAAGCCGTACCTCTTTGCCAGCCATCGCTCCGTGGAAGTGGGGCACCGCTTCATGCACGAACGCCTCGGCATCCAACCCGTCCTGGATCTGGGCTTCCGCCTGGGCGAAGGGACCGGCGCCGCGCTCGCCATGGAACTGCTGGATGCTGCCACGCGCGTCCTGGCGGACATCAAAACCTTTGCCGAGGTCGCCATCCAGGATGCCCAAAATATTGAAAAGTGAAGAGTGAATATTGAAGAGTGAAGAGTGAAAAAGGAAAACATGAGGTCTGAAATCCCAACCAGGGGCAAACCATGCGCGCCTTCCTACAAGCCCTTAGTCTATTGACGCGCCTGCCGTTGCGGGTAACCTGGAACGAACACACGCCACCCGGACGAATGATGGCCTGGTATCCGGCGGTCGGGCTCGTGCTGGGGGTACTACTCGCGCTCGCCACCGCCATACTCAGCCACGGGCCGCAAACCGCCAGCGCGCCACTGCTGGGGCCAGCGCTGGTCCTGACCCTCTGGGTCGGACTGACCGGTGCGCTGCATCTGGATGGCTGGGCCGACTACTGCGACGCCATGTTTGTCCACGCCACTCCGGAGAAACGCCTGCAGATCATGGCTGACCCGCGCCTCGGCAGTTTTGGGGCCACGGGGTTGGTGGTGTTGCTCCTGCTGAAACTGGCCGCGCTGCAAGGGGTCATGCAATTGCTGGCACGGCGGCCGGAGTGGTTTGTGCTGCTGATCGCCACGCCGGTCGTGGCACGCGCCGTGATTGTCTGGGTCTGCTGGAGCTTCCCGTTGGCGAAACCGGACGGCATGGCTGCGCACTTCCAACGCGGCCTGACCCGACGCGACCTACTGATGGCCCTCGGCACCGCGCTCCTCGCCGCTGCTTGTGGCGGGTGGCGCGGCTTGGCGTGCCTGGCCGTGGCCGTGCTCACGGCCACCTTGATCAGTCGCGTGGCGGTGCGTCAGATCGGCGGCATTACCGGCGATGTACTCGGCGCCACGGTGGAAGCCGTGGAGACCAGCGTGTTGGTGGCCTGCTGTCTGGCGGGCTGAACCTAGACACTCGACACTCGACACTCGAAAGCGGAATCACGAATTTCGCAACAATTCTGAAATCCGAAGGATAGAAAATCCGAAACCCGGATGCGCCAGCCGACGCCTGATCTCAGACGGG
>CAYSHQ010000137.1:0-6216 GCA_964430835.1 uncultured Lentisphaerales bacterium | reverse complement strand
GCAGCAGCACGTTCGGCACCGTGAGCGTCGTGCCAGCAACCTGGACACTCGTCGGTGCGCCGTCTACAGTCTCCCCCGCCAGCAGCCGACTCACCAGTTGTGCGTACTCGACCAACTCCGCGTGTGCCTGAATCTGCGGCGCCAGCAACTGCGTGATGTGCGCCAGCCGTGCAAACTCGGCGCGCTGCATGTCAAAAGGCGCCGATGCGGGCTGAACGTTCAGTTGGTCTGCCACGGCACGGAAGGCTTGCGCCACCTCGCGCACTGCAGTCGGGCGCAGCTCGTCGAGATAGACCATCGCCGCCCACTGCTGTGCGCGCAGTTCCTCGTCGTCAAGTGCCGAGTTGGCGCTCGCCAGACGCCGCGTGTAGTGAATCAGCACGCGCGCCACATTCGCCAGCTTGGCGTCACCCACACGCTGGCGCAGTTCCGCAAGCAGATAGGCGCGCGTCGCTGGCGGCATGGCGTACAGATCGTCGACGACCGGATGAACCAGATCAGAGAGCAGCAGATCGACCTCTGCCACCCACGGCAGCCCGGCATCGGCCAGAAAGCGGTTGTGCAGATAATTGAGCAGTTCCGGCGTCAGCACCAGCGGCATGGCGGCGTAACAGGCAAGCAGGCGGTAGGCGCCAGCTTGTGCGCCGTAGCGGTCGACGAACCAAGCCACGCTCTCGCGGGCGACGGCGTCGTCCACCGCCAGAGCGTTCATCGTCAGGTCGGAGGGGTCGAGCAGCGAGTTATTCATCGGTGCTCACCCCTGTCCCCGCAGTTGATCGATGGCAGCGCTCAGATCGTCGGCGCTCATCGTGTACATCGGCACCAGCCCGGCAATGATCTCGGCGGAGGAGCCGTGCCAGCGTGAACGCGGCATTGGGTTGAGCCAGCCCAGCAGCGGCGTGCGGCTCTGCACTTCAGCCAGCGCGCGTGCGGTCAGACCGATACGCTTGTGACTGCGCCGTCCGCGCGCAGCACCAGCGTCGCTGACGATCAGCACGCTGGTCTCGGCGTCGCAGCCGGCCAGCGCCACGGCAAGCGGTTCGGCCACGGTGCGCTGCGGGTCACGGTAGAGACACTCCTCAAAGATGTTGTGAAAGTAAAAAAGCTCGACCGCCGCCAACGTGCTTTCCTGCTGCGCGGTCTCGATCAGGTCGCGCGTGAAACGGTGAAAGGGCGTCATCGAGCCACCTTGGTCGACCAGCAGCAGCAGACGGGCATGGTTGCGCAGCCGGCGGCGATAGACCGGCGCCAGGTAGAAACCCTGCTGCACCGTCATCGCCACGGTCGCCGCTACGTCGAGCACGTCGGCAGGCCCGTCGGCCACTGGGCGGCGCAGATAGCGCCAGGCATAGAGCAGGGCGCGACGCGAGAGCGGCCAGTAGCTCTGGATGCTCTCTTCGCCCGTCACCGACGCCGAAATGAAGGGTGCACGCACCGGCAGCGCCGCCAGCTCAGCCTGCCGTTCGGGCGGGATACGACTCGGCAACGGTGAATCGTCTGTGACCCCCTCCTTGCCCTCGCGTTCCGCTGCATGCGTGGGGGCAGGTGTCCCTGATTTGGGTGGAGACGGCGCGTGGTGCTCCGCCCAATACGCAGCGAGCGCCTGCCACTGCAGGTCGAACTCGGCCTGCTCCTGCCGCGAGTTGCACCAGATCAGCCGCGCCACGCGTGCCAGCGCGTCGGCGTCATCGGTGCCCCAGCCGCCCGCGAGCGCACGATGCAGCGCCAACAGCTCGCCCACGCCAACGTTGAAACCGCTGCCGCGCAGCCGCGTGAAGAGGTCGAGCGCCATTGCGTGTAGTTCGAAGACAGGCGGCGCAGTGCCGCAAATCATCTTGCACTCCCCTGCTGCGCATGGTTCTGACAGTCGATGCGCAGCTTGTAGAGCAGCTCGGGGAAGGGCAGCGGTCTCCGCGCGTCGACCAGGTCTTGCGCCACCACCGGCGCGCTGGTGCCGAAGCTGTGCAGCGCGTGGAGCCAATCCAGAAATTCGCTGGTGCCGGGCGGTTTGTGCAGGCGTCCCTGCTGACGCAGCGCCAGAAAACGTGTGCTGGCCGCGTTCACCAACGCCGGCGCCGGTGCCGCCTTGTCTCGGTAATGAATCTCCACGATGCGCTGCAGTTGTTCTGGCTGGGCGGGAAACTCGATGAAATGGTAAAGACAGCGGCGCAGGAAGGGCGCAGGCAGGTTGCCCTTCTCCTTGTTGCTCGTCACGATGATGATCGGGTAGTGCGTGGCTGTGATCGTCTCGCCAGTTTCTTGAATCGTGAAGCGCCACGGTTCGTCGAGCACGCTGAGCAGGTCGTTGGGGAAATCGACGTCGGCTTTGTCGATCTCGTCGATCAGCACCACGGCCGGGCATGCGGTCAGCGCAAAGGCTTGACCCAGCGCACCAAAGCGGCGGTAATGGGTCGGGTCGCTGGGGTTGCGCCCCGGCGTGCCCGCTGCGCGCTCCGCGTTCAATTTGGCAGTCTGTACGTCATGCAGGCGCAGCACTGCATCGTAGGTGTACAGCCCCTCCTGCGCCTTGCTCGTCGAGCGCACATCCCACCGATAAAAAGGCAGTCCCAGCTCGAAGGCGACGGCGCGCGCCAGCATCGACTTGCCGCAGCCGGCTTCGCCTTCGACAAGCAGCGGGCGGTGCAGAAAGATCGCCAGGTTGACCGCCTGGATCAGGTCAGCGCCAGCGATGTAGGGTTCGCGCGTCTCGGGCGCATCGGCGTGCGGATCGGCAGGCTTGCGCGCCGGGTCGGCAGTGAAGGTGTAAGGTGTAGCAATTGGCATCAAGCACCTCCGTAATAGCTTCTGAAGAATTCCTGCAAAGCCTCTTTGACACACCTCGGCTCACCGTTGCGGCTGGCTGCATAGATTTCGCGTGCTGTGTCGTCTAGGTTCGGCAACTCAAGCCCCGAATGGTGCACCAACCATGCATTGACCTCCTCGCAGCTCCACTTCTCCAGCGGCACCCGCGCCAGTGAACGATGCCTCGGGTCAAACTGGCTCAGCTGGCAGTAGCGTTCCTTCAAAGGGAAAGATTTAGTAGGCAGCTTCTGGTCGACTGCGAACACCAACAGGCATTTAAGATAGGTGCGTTCTTCCTGGGTAGCTTTGTCCAAGCTGGCACGCAGCGAGGGCCAGAACACATCGAGCAGCCAGCCCAGAAATTGCTCGTGTTGGTAGAAATTGACGTAGATTTTTACCTCGACAAAAAGCAGGTCCCCCGGCTTCAACAACGCAGCACACATTTTGTCGGTGACTGTGCGCGCCTTTGCAGCGTCGTCGGCGCCATCTATCGACACAGCAAAGCCGCTGCCCAGCCTCCGGAGAAAGAGATCGGGCGTCAGCGGGCTGACATCGGTGATCCCCAACGGCACATGACGCACCGTGTTGTTGGGGAGCTTCTCCCGGAGCCGCTTGTAGAGTTCGCGCACAAAAAGATCGGCGCACATCGTACGGAAGTCCGGCGCCAGCAGCAGCGCGGCCCCACCCTCTCTCAGGTTGACGTGATTGCGATAGACTTCCTCAAACTCGCTCCACGCCTTGCGAAAATCGATCTCGACCAGAGCGTCTTCCCAGTGCTGCTGACGCTGGGGGGTTGTATCGGGATGCAGGCGTTCGAGCTGTTCAAGTTGCTTATGCACGTCTTCCATTCGCTTATAAAGATCGTCTATCTGAAACTGCAGCTTTGGCTGGTCGGCGGCGTTAGTCGACGTAATAAGTTGGTGGAAGGCGTTTTTATACTGTTGCACCAACAGCGTGTAATGCTTCTTCAATTCATTCTTTTTCAGTTCAGTCGGGCTTGGGAGTGTCATCGCTCCCTGCCTGAAGATGCAATTTCGAGTTGTTCAATTTCTGCCTGTAGCCCTGCCATCTCCGCCTCCAACTGGCACAACTGTTCCTGCACAAGCGGGCGGTGGGCAGCGTTCAGTTCCAACGAGAGCTGCCGGCTGGCGGCTGTATATTGCGCCATCAGCACGCGCAGACGATCCTCTTTCTTGCTGCGGAGGAATGCAGCGACCTTTGGCGACGACGCGGCAGGCGGCGGCTCGTCCGGCACAAGCACCAACGCAGCCGAGACTGCCTGCAGTGCCAGGTTGCCAGGATTGCTGCGCCGCGCGCCGGCGATCAACTCCTCGGTGCGCCCAGTGCGCTGCGCCCACTCGATCAGGCTGAAAGCGGCCGCACGCAGTGTATCCCCGCCGGCAATGGCGTCGAAGTTTTCGTCCAGTTCGACGCGCATCATTATGCGCAGGTCATCGCGGCGCGGGTAGGCGTCGAGCAACGCATCGAGCAATTGCGCAATTTGCGAGCCAGCCAGTTTCATAGATGATGTGTCCACGTTCAAGGGTTTGCCAGATGGCTACATGATACTACAGGAAAGCAAAGAGCGCACATTGCGGACAAAAAACAGGGTCTAGTACAGGTCGGCCTAAATAATTCCACGATTTATGCCATGAGTGGCTTGCCCTGATAAGTCCATTTGAAGGGCTTCGCCATGGTACGATTGTAATCTTCGATGAAGTCAAGTACTGCGGAGCGTGTAGACAGTGGATCAGCGCAATCTTTGGATTTACTGGCCTATCCGATACTGCCGGACGTGGTGAAGTTGCCGCCAACAAACGTCATTCCTGCCATTGTTTGCGGGCGCGTGAGAAGATATCGTCGATGCTTTGACCTTCGTACAGACGCCGGGAGATTTCAACGTAATCTTTCCGGTCACGGTGAAGCAGCGTAAGGAACCGGAGCACGCCGGCAGGGCCGAGTGCTTCGTTGAGTGCAACAATGCCCTTGAAACTCACTTCTGCGTCGTCGATTGCCGTCATGGTTTCCATTCAATCCACCTCGTGTCTGATGTAGTCCACCGGGTTTGCGAACATGATCGACAGGTTCAGTGAATAGAGATTGTAGGCTATCGCTGCGGAAGGGTCAAGCTATCCTGGCGACACCGCGCCGTCACGCTGCTCTACCTGGGGCTGGCGCTGCTCGGCGTAGCGCTGGCGCTGGCGTGGGTCGGCGGGCTGCCCGGCAGCCGCCGCATTCCTGCCGCCGCTGTGCGTCCTGCTGCTGTGGTGGGGCGTCGGGTGCATCGAGGCGGCGCGTCGATCCTCTGCGTAATCTGCGCCATCTGCGGATCAATCTTGAGTTTTTCGATCCGCAGATGGCGCAGATTGCCACAGAGATCACAGCTTTTGACACACAGTATCTTCTCGGTTACGATGTCACCTAAAAGGTGACGAAGTTGTGATGCGCATCATTTCCCGCAAGACGTTGCGTGCATTTCAAACACAGCATCCACGTGTTCGCCAGCCGCTCGATGATTGGTATCGACTTGTCGAAAGCTCGGTCTGGGAAACGCCGGCAGACATAAAGAAGGCTTTTCGCAGCGCCGACTTTCTGCCCGATAACCGGATTGTTTTCAATATTGCCGGTAACGAATATCGGCTTGTCGTCAAAGTTGAGTATCGATTTCAGACCGTTTATATTCGGTTCGTGGGAACACACGCAGAGTATGACAAAATTGACGCAACCTCTATCTGACCCAGTGCTCGTGCGACCGATCAGAACGGAGGCCGACTACATGGCGGTGCTGGCTGAGGTCGAGCAGATGATGGGCAATGTCGCCCCAGGTACGCCAGAGGGAGATCGCTTCGATTTGCTGGTGACGTTGATTGCAGCGTATGAGGATGTTCACTATCCGATGGGCGCTGCCTCTGATCCCATCTCGCTGATTGAATTTGCACTGGAGCAGCAGGGACTGACCCGTAAAGCGCTGGAAGCCTACATCGGCCCACGCCAGCGCGTATGGGACATCATGGAAAGACGGCGTCCCTTGTCCCTGGCCATGATCAGGCGGCTGGAAAAAGGACTGCACATTCCTGCCAATCTTCTCATCCAGGAATACCAACTTCGCTCGAATCCGAACACGGAGACCAGACCTGCCAGGTCGTTGGCAGCCGGCTGAGTGCAAATGAAGCGCATCTACCTTCTCCTCGCCTAACATGTCCCGCTTGAAACAGCCCTACGTCCAAGACGCTTTCGCCGCCAACTGGATTGCGCCGCTTGGTTCCTACGTCGACGCCTTCGAGCAGAAGTTTGCCGCCGACTTTGGCGCCCTGTGCATCGCTCGCATCGTTACCAACGGCATCGCAGATTGTAAGAAGAGAGCAGGATGGCGACGATGACCATGCGTGAGCAGTTGTACAGACAACTCGACAA
>CAYSHQ010000136.1:0-6241 GCA_964430835.1 uncultured Lentisphaerales bacterium | reverse complement strand
GCCTGCGCGCCAAGGCTGTGGAAGCCGCCACCGGCGACATTGGTGGCAAGTGGTCGCACGAATTCATGGTCATGGCCGAGGCTGGCGAAGACGGCATCGTCGAATGCGCCGATTGCAGCTACGCCGCCAACCAGGAGCGTGCCGAGCGCCAGCTGCCGCCCCCGGCCGCGGTCGGCACCACGCCGCCGGTGCAGGAAGTCGCGACCCCCGGCGTGCGCACCATTGAACAGGTGGCCGCCTTCCTGAAATGTCCGCCGGCCAAGCTGATCAAGACCTTGATCTATCTGGCAGATGGCAAACCGGTGGCCGCGCTTGTTCCCGGCGACCGCGATGTGAACGAGCACAAGCTCAAGCGCACCCTCGGGGCCAAGCGGCTCGAATTGGCCGATGATGCCACGATTCGCCAGGTCACTGGCGCGGCCGTCGGCTTTGCCGGCCCCGTGGGGCTGACCATCCCCATCTATGCTGACCAGGCGCTGCGCGGCACCACCGCCTGCTTCACCGGCGCGAACAAGGACGACACGCACGTGGCCAACGTGGAGCTCGCGCGCGACGCGCAGATCACGGAATATCTCGACTTGGTCATCGTCGGCGCTGGCGACACCTGCCCGCGCTGCCCCGGCACACTGCGGGTGGCACGCGGCATTGAGGTCGGCCACGTCTTCAAGCTTGGCACCAAGTACTCAGAAGCCTTCCAGACCAAGTACCTGAATGAAAAGGGGCAGGCCGAGCTGATGGTGATGGGGTGCTACGGCATCGGCGTCACCCGCACGCTGCAAGCCGTGATCGAACAGTGTCACGATGCCGATGGCATCATCTGGCCCGCGGCTGTGGCACCTTATCACGTGGCGCTGTTGCTGTTGGATCCCAAGGATGCGGCGGTCACAGCCGTGGCCGAGAAACTGACCGCCGAGCTGGAAGCGGCCGGCATCGAGGTCCTGCTGGATGATCGCGAAGAGCGCCCGGGCGTGAAGTTCAAGGATGCCGATCTGATCGGTCTCCCCTTCCGCGTAGTCGTCGGCGCCAAGGGTCTGGCCAAAGGTGGCGTAGAGATCAAGCCACGCACCAGCAAGGAATTCCAAGTGGTGCCCGCCGAACAGGCCGCGGCCCGGATCGCCGAACTGCTAAACGCCGCACGCTAAAGACGGGCCCGGACAGGGCCATACCGGAGAGCCATATTTTCCCATATTTACACCCCACACGGAGAGACCAAGCATGCATAGCGAAGAATTCGACACCCCCGAAGCCGCCGCCAGCAATTCCTTGACCAAGCGCAAGCTGGTCGTCCGCATCGCCGCCGAAACGGGCATGCGGCAGGAGGATGTCTTTGATGTGCTCCAGCGTTCGCTGGACTACATTACGGAATCCCTGCAGCAAGGGAAGCACGTGGAGTTCCGTGATTTTGGCGTCTTCGAGGTCATCCAGCGCAAGTCGCGCGTCGGGCGCAACCCGAACAAGCCGTCCCACGTGGTGCAGATCCCGCAGCGTACCGTGGTCAAGTTCAAGCCCGGGCGCAAGATGAAACAGCTCACCGAAGATGCTCCGCTGGAGTCCTAATCGACCCGGCTGGCGCGTGTCACATCCGATCGTCCCCCCTACCCATGAGCAACGAACCTCTCTCGTTTGAGCCGCCGCGCGGCATGCGTGATTTCTATCCGGAGGACATGGCCTGGCGCAACCGCGTCTTTGACGCCTGGCGTCAGGCGGCCACCATCGGCGGTTTCTCCCCCTACGACGCCTGCGTCGTAGAGAACTTGGAACTGCTGCAGCGCAAGGCCGGCGAGGAGGTTTCGGAGCAGATCTATGCCTTCGAGGACAAGAGCGGCCGCAAGCTGGCGCTGCGCCCGGAGATGACCCCCACGCTCGCGCGCATGATTGCCGCCCGGCAGGGACAGCTCCAGTTTCCCGTGAAGTGGTTCACGATTGCGCAGTGTTTCCGCTACGAGCGCATGACCCGCGGGCGCAAGCGCGAACACTACCAGTGGAACCTCGACATTGTGGGCGAGGACCGCGTCACGGCCGAGGCCGAGATCCTGGCCTGCGCCGCCCGGGCGTTGCGCACGATGGGGATGCCCGACGCTGCTTACCGCATCCGCGTGAACAACCGCGTGCTGCTGGGCGAGCTCCTGCAGAAACTCGGGGTAGCAGCCCCGCACCACGCCGCAGTCTTCCTGGCGCTCGACAAGCGTGGCAAGATCGCGGATGAAGAGATCGCTCAGTTGCTGGCCACCGAAGGGGTGCCGCCGGATGTAGCGGCCAAGGCCTTTGAAATGCTGGCCATCCAGTCGCTCGACCAAGCTGCGGCTCTGGCCGGCCCGGACTCCCCGGCGATGGCCCAACTACGAGAGCTCTTCGCCCTGGCGGAGCTGCACGGATTTGCGGACCGGCTGGTCTTCGACATCGCCGTGATCCGCGGACTCTCCTACTATACCGGCATCGTCTTCGAAGCCTTCGACACAGAACGAAAATTCCGTGCGATCTTCGGTGGTGGGCGCTACGACAGCCTGCTGACGACCATCGGCGGGGCGCCCACGCCGGCCGTGGGGATGGGGTTCGGCGATGTCGTCGTGCTGGAAGTGCTGCGTGAGCAACCCGGCGTCAGCGCCACGCTGGCGCGCGACGGCGCCATCATCGGCTTCATGTTCCCGGAACAACGCGACGCCGCCATCCGCCTGGCCACGCGCCTGCGTGCCGAGGGCACCCGCGTGGATCTAGGCCTCGCGCCGCAGAAACCGAAGCAGTTCTTCTCCCGCGCGGGTGCCAGCGCCTGCCAGTCCGCCATCTTCCTCGGTCCGGATGACGTGGCCAAGGGGATTGCCCGCATGAAAAACCTGGAGACGCGCGAGGAGCGCGAGATCACGCTGGGGTAAGGCGAAGCCGGGTCCGCTCACACCTTCGAAGGTGTGAGCGTAGCCAGCCAGTCGCCGCCTCAGGCGGTCCAACGCACGTGAATCGCCTCGGCCAACTGCTTATCCACGGCAAACTGGCTATAGCCGATCTGGAAAACGTACGAGGGGAAAGATTGGATCACGCGGATGGCGGTGCCGGGGAGCATCCCCATGGCCATCATCTTCTGCACCTCGCGCTGATCGCGTGCGGAGAGGTAGACCACCACCCCTTCGGCCCCGGGTTGGCCATCGCACAGGGCACCCACTTCCTCGCTGCGATAGAGCAATGCGACGGCTTCTTCAACGGCTGGCTTGATCATGACGCCTCCGGGTGAACACGCTTCGTAACCACTTCAAGGATTTCGGTTCGGCGGGCGACTCCATCCCGCATTGCGGACATTTGACTTTCTGACACCCGCCAAACATGGCACACGACTGGCAGACACGCCGCCCCTCGCGCTCGTCGAACACCGCCTGGCAGAAGGCACATTTCATAGCCGGATCCCGGTGCCTTGCAGGACCAGATGCACGAGCATCCCCATCGTCAGAGCAATCACGGTGATCCCCAGCGCCGAGGTCAAGGCAAAGAGCCCGCCGCGCTCCTTCTTCATAATCAATAACTGCGCAACACAGGGGAGGAAGAGGGTGAGCGTAATGGCCGAGACGACCAGTTGATTGCCGTCCAAGGCGCCAACCTTATGCAGGTCATAAAGCCCAGCCGCCCCATAGTCACGCCGGAAGAAGCCGAACAGGAAGGCCACGGCCGCCTGGTCCGGCAGCCCCATCGCATGCACCAACGGTGTCAAGCCACGCACCAGCCACTGAAAGAGCCCGGTGATCTGTCCGACCCAGATCAACAAGCTGGCGAAGAGAAAGAGCGGGAAGACCTCGCAGAAGTACCAGATCATACGGGCGTAGGTCTTGGCGCAGACATTACCGAGCCGGGGGGCGCGCAGCGGTGGAATTTCCATATAAAAGCGCGGCCGCTCGCCCGGCAAAAACCGCGCGGCCAACGTCCCGGCCACCAGAAAGACCAGCAGAATCACGCCCACCCAGACCACCACCCCGGCCGGATGACCAGCCAGCAGCGCGAAAATTACACCCAACTGCGCCGAACACGGCACCGCCAGGGCCAGGAGCAGGCTGGCGATGATCCGCTCGCGCTTCGTCTCCAGCGTGCGCGTAACGATGGTAGCCATGGTATCACAGCCGAGGCCGAGCACCATGGGAATGACGGCACGGCCATTCAAGCCGATCTTCTTGCAAATCCGATCCAACAACATGGCCAGCCGCGGCAGATAGCCGCTATCTTCCAGGATCGAAAAGGCCAGGAAGAAGGTTCCGACGATCGGGAAGATCAGGGCAACCGCATAGCGCACGCCCAAGGTAACAAAACCATACGGCCCGACAAACAGATCACGCAGGATCGGCCACGGGATCAGAGCATTGATCAGGCGTTCCACCCACGGGGTGACATAGCCGCTGAAGACCGTGTTCTGCAAGAAGTCGACCAAGGTCCCCGCCCCAAAGGTGCCGACAAACTGATAGAGGCCGAAGTAGAGCACCAGCAGGAGGATGGGCACACCGGTCAGTGGCCGCATCAGCCACCGGCTGAGGCGCTCCCGGAAAACCAGCGTACGACTTGCGGGGTAGTGAACGGCATCAGGCAGGATGCGCTCCACGGACTGCTGAATCGCCACCGTGACATGATACGGAATGGCATGTGCTAAGGACCGGCGCGCGCTCTCCGCAATCTGTGCCATAGGGGCGGCCTGGGCCAATTCCGCCTCGCTGCGGAGCAACCCCGCCACGGCGGGCGCCGCCTGCAACACCAGCAATGCCCGCATACGAGGCGCCAGCGGGCTCGGCGCGCTCAACAACGGCGCCACCTGCGCGATGGCGGCCTCGATGGCGGGATCAAACGACACCCGTCTGGCTGTCGCCGGCCTAGCCTCGCCGATGCGGGCAATCAGCTCGCGCACCCCTGCCCCGGTGGTCGCCACGGTTTCCACCACCGGGATCCCCAGGGCTTGCTCCAAGCGCCGCACATCAATCCGGATCCCCAGCAACCGCGCTTCATCGGCCATATTCAAAGCCAGCACGAGGGGGAGTCCGGCATCCGCCAACTGCAGGGTCAACCCCAGCATCCGCTGGATGTTCTTGGCATCGATCACATGCACTACCGTGCGGGGCGACTCGCGCAGCAGCAGCTCGAGCGTGACGAGCTCTTCCGCCGTGATCGGCGCGAGCGCATAGATGCCGGGGGTATCCACCACTTCGCAGCGCCCCGTGGCCGTGGTCAACGTCCCGCGCGAGACCTCCACCGTGGTGCCGGGATAGTTCGAGACCACCACATACGAACCGGTCAACCGGTTAAAGAGCAGGCTCTTCCCCACATTGGGCGAACCCACGATCACGACCTTGGGCAAGGGGGTCGCGTCCTCCGACGGCGATGTCGTCGGGCGTCCGCGCTGCTTCGCCCACCACGTTGACAACCTGGTAAACGGCATTACCGTGCTCCCCCTTTACCTTTACCGCGCTTGCTGCCCTTACCCGCAGCCAAATAGGCCCGGAACGAACGCCGCCAGTTGGTAGCCAGCGTCGGTTTCGTCGCGGCGAAGGTGATCGCCTCGCGCAGCCGCTGATGCGCCTCGGCGTCCAACGCGTGTTCCAACCGGCAGGCATTGGCATCGGCGGCCTTCTCATCCAGCAGCAGCACCTGCACCAGCAACGCGCGGATCAGATCATGGCGGGCCCCGGTCCGGCCGGCAATCGTCGCGCCGGTCGTCGTCAGGGTGATCAGCCCGTAGCGGGCATGCGCCAACAACCCACGCGACACCAGTCGTTTCACCATAGCCACCACCGTGGACTTATGGACCCCCAGTGCGGTGGCCAGTTCGCACACCCGCACTGCGCCCTGGGTCTGCTGCAGGCGCAACACCGCCTCCAGACAATCTTCCTGGGCCAACGAGACCGGGGGCAACCGCTTCATGTTTGTTCTGCCTTACTTTGTTTGACGAACAAAACAATTGTAGCGCGACCAGGTGCCAGACACAAGCGTAATCCAGCTGGAGAACGGCCGGGGGGCATGGTCTTTTCCTGAAGCGCCACCTTATGCTGGCTGGCTGTAGCAAGGTCTTTGTGGTAACCACAGAAGGCGCTTTGGTGTATGCAAAAAAAAGAGAGGTGGTTGTTGGCCGATGGTTCGGACATGGGCAGGATCGGCGCAGGAAACTTATGTTTGCCACTCAAGTTTAGGAGTTATGAGCATGCTATTGTCCACAGATTTCACAGATTACACAGATTACGCAGATTGGGATGTTGTGCGCTGTGGTGTCACACGCCAAAACTCT
>CAYSHQ010000135.1:0-6255 GCA_964430835.1 uncultured Lentisphaerales bacterium | reverse complement strand
CTTTTCCGCCAAGTTCTTGTTTCCTTCGAAGACATAGGCATCGGGTTTGAGACGCGGCCCCTCGACCACCTTCACCTGCACGCGCACCAACCCCTTGCGCTGGCCCGGTTCATCCACCGCCGTCATGGTGGCCGTTACCTCGGTCTGCGGGAAATAGCGTTTCAAGTACTCGCTACGGACTTTGTTGCACTGCGTTTTCAGGATGGCCGCATCCACGGGGGTCCCCTCTGGCAAAGCCAACCAGTCTTCCACCTTACCCCGACTGAAGTAATCCAGCCCCGTAATCGCTAACTCCCCGAAGACCGTAGGACGACGCTCCACCGTGAAGATGACGCGGACCCCGTCCGACACCGGCTCGATCGCCGTATTGGCGGCTGCAAACCGTCGGGTAGCAAGCAGGGCCGTGACATCGTTATTCAGGTTCGCTTGGGTGATCGTATCCCCGACCTTGGCCCGTACGATCGCACGCACATCGCCATCGTCCACGCCGAAGGCATCCACCGACTTAACCTGGATTTCGCGGATGCTCTCGCCGGCACCCTGCGCCCAACCGGCCAGCAGCGCCAGCAACAGTATCCGTCCTACACGTGCGATCATAGACACCCCTTCTTACATCACGGCATCCATCCCGACATCCGCGCCATCCGCCGGCACATAATCGGCATTGCCCACACCATCATCCGCCCGGTCACCAAACCGGGTCAGTGAATCGTTAAAGTTTAACCGCACTTCCCCGGTGGGTCCATTGCGATGCTTAGCCACATCAACAATCGCCAGGGTCTTATCCTCACATTCCGGGTCCCCCTGGTTCCGGCACGGACGGCGCAACAGCAGCACCACGTCGGCGTCCTGTTCGATGGCGCCGGAATCACGCAGATCAGACAGCTTGGGTTTGGCGCTCTTGTCGCCGCGCTGCTCGGGAGCCCGGCTCAGCTGGCTCAGCACGACCACCGGAATCTTCAATTCCTTGGCCATAGCCTTCAGATTGGCAGATACCGCAGAGGTCTCAAGTTGCCGACCCTGCCGCGCCGCCTCGCGGCAGTTCATGAGCTGAAGGTAATCGACGATGATCAGTTCAATCTGGTGCTTCTTCTTCAGGCGCCGGGCGCGGGCGCGCATCTCCATGACATCCAGACCGCCGGTATCATCCACATAGATCGGAGACTTGCAGAGTTCGGAGGCGGCGCGCGTCAGTTGCTGGGTGATTTTCTGCGAATTACCAATCCCGCTGTCGATCTGAAACGCGGGTACGCCGGCCATCCCGCACAGCATGCGCAACGCCAGCGCATCCGCCGACATTTCCAAGCTAAAAATAGCTACCGGATGGGGGCGAGCATGATCCCCCTTAAAGCGCTGTCCGGTCATATCCCGGCCAAGCGCCACGCATTCCGCAAAATTCATAGCCAGTGAGGTCTTGCCCATGGACGGGCGCGCCGCCAGCACAATGATCTCACCGGCACGCAACCCGCGCAATTTCTTGTCCAGATTGCGCAACCCCGTAGGCACCCCCGCCACGCCCCCAGGCCCCAACTGGAACAGGCGCTCCACATGCTGCATCGTGCTGTTGATCACCGTAGGCCAGGATGTCAACTGGCCATGCTGCCGCTCGGTGATGTCCAGAAAGGCCTGCTCGGTCTGGCCCAGGATCAAATCAGCGGACTGATTGCTCTCATAGCAGGTGCGCTCTGTCTCGCGGGCACACGCGATCACGGCACGCAACAGATACTTCTGCCGGACGATATCAATGTAATACTCGGCATGGGCGGCGGTGGGGGTCGCATCGATCAGCGACTCCAAAAACGCCGTCCCGCCGAGCGCCTCCAAGCGTGCCACACTGCGCAGACGTTCGACCGTGGTCAACAAGTCAATCGCCATGCCGGCGCGCTGCATGGCGTTGAACTCATCATACAGACGCCGGTGGGACTCAAAATAAAACGAATCCCCGACGATCCCTTCTGCCACGCACAAGTCCATGACCCGCGCAGAATCCAGCAGAATGGAACCCAAGACGCCTTTTTCGGCCTCGGCGCTATGCGGTGGGATACGCCCGGAGGGCGCACCCACGCCATCGGCCGTGCCTGGCTGCGGCATAGGAGCTATTCCTTGCTGATCACAACCTTGATCGAGACCGCCACATCCTGATGCAACCGCACGGACACTTCATACGAACCGGTCTGCTTCAGGTGCTCAGCCAGTTCGACTTGCGAACGATCCAGCGTGACCCCCTGTGCCGACAAGGCCTGCACGATCTCCACCGCCGTCACGGAGCCATAGAGCTTCTCGCCATCCACGGTCTTGGCCCGAATCGCGACCGTGATGCCCTCAAGCTTGGCAGCCTTGGCCTGCGCCTCCGCCATCTGAATTTTCGCAAGTGCGGCACGCTCCTTGCGCAGCTTCTCCAACCGGCGCAGGGAGGCCGACGTCACGGCCGCCGCCAGTTCCTGCGGCAGCAAATAATTCCGCGCATAGCCGTCCGCCACTTTTACCACTTCGCCGGCCTTGCCCAACTCGGGCACATCGGCCATCAACAGCACTTCCGTCGCCATGATATCCGTCCTTTTCTCGCAGCAAGCGGGCCGGCGCCCTCCAGGGGGAGGCTCCTGCCGGCCTGCGTTCTGCTACGCCAGCAAACCCATGTTGCGCGCACGGCGCACGCCCCGCTTGACATCCCGCTGCTGCGCGGCGGTAACGCCGGTCAGTCGCGACGGAATGATTTTGCCGTACTCGGTGACAAACCGACGCAGAAAATCCACATCGTTCCGATCCACCACCGCATTCGGATCGAGGTACCGTGCGCGCCGGCGCGGTCCTGCGTTATCCGATTTTTCCTTGTCCCGATCCCTATCCCGCTCTCGCCTCATCATTGCCATGTTGTTTTCCCGGGTTATCGCTTGTACCACCTACATCATCCGTCAAAACGGCAGATCATCTGAATCAGCCGGTTCGGCCGGCGCGGGCTCCAGCCCCGCCGCCAGGGCCGCTGGCGGCGGCAGGCCGCCCGCCGCCATCGCCCGTGGCGCGGCCGCCGCCGGTGCGCCATCCTGTCCCTCACCGCGCTTCGCCGTGCCAAGGAACTTCACCGTATCGGCGCGCACCCGCAACTTATTGCGCGACTCGCCTTGCGGTGTTTTCCATTCATCATACGTCAGGCGACCTTCCACCAGAATGGGACGTCCCTTGGTCAGGTACTGCTGGCAGAGTTCCGCCAGCTTATTCCATACGACCACGTCCACATAACAGGTGACCTCTTTGGGCTGATTGGTCTGGCGGTCCCGATAGGTCTCGGAGACAGCCAGCCGCAGTTCCGCCACCTGTGCCCCCGAAGGCGTCTGCCGCATTTCGGGATCACGGGTGAGGTTTCCCATCAGCACCACACGGTTAAAGGAAGCCATATCTGGACACCTTCCCGCCCGTTATTCGTCACGGGCAGCCCCAGCAGCCTGCCGTGCTTACGCCTCGGCGGTCACAGCCTCGGCACGCGCAGCCACCGTCGCCTCGCGCGCTTTGCGCTTGGCCGTCTGCTCGGCCACCACGGCCTCGCGGCGCTCATCCACGGCCAGAATCTGGACGCGGAAGAGGTCCTCCATCAAGTGATAGCGCTCGCGCAACGTGACCAGGCTGGCAGGATCCAGTTCAAACCGGATCCGCACATACGTGCCATGATCGCGCTTCTGCATGGGCCGCGCAAAGGAGCGCTTCCCCAGCACTTCCGTGCTGCAAATCGCGCCGGAGAGGCGCGTGATCTCGTTGCGCATCTTCTCCACTGTCTTGTCGAGCATTTCATCCTTTGCCGCGCCGACAAAGATATACAGACCGTCGTACTTTCTCACCATGAGTCCACCAACCTTAATTCCCGGTCTCAGGTCCGGCAGGTTCCGCCTGCCAGCCGTTGAACCGGTTCATTGCTTCAGCCAAGCCCTTCTCCACCAGACATTGCACTGCATCCGCGGCGGCTGCGACCGTCTGCCGCACCACCCACCGCTGTGCTGGGGCAAACCGTCCCAGCACATGATCCACCAAACCGCCCTCGGCCTGGGTGCGTCCGACGCCCAGTCGCACCCGCACAAACGCTTCCGTGCCCAGCGCCTCGATCACCGAGGCCAGCCCGCGATGGCCACCGCTGCCACCACCCGGCCGGATGCGCAACCGGCCTACCGGCAGATCCGCATCGTCCAGCACCACCACCAAGTCCTCCGGAGCGCCGCCATGATAGCGCAACAATGGCGCTACGCACAACCCACTCCGGTTCATGAAGGTTTGCGGCTGCACCAGCATCCACGGCCCGCCCGCGCTGCTTGCCCGGGCCACCCGCGCCTGGAACCCCGTACTCCGTCGCCACTCCGCCGCCAGCCGTTCGGCCAGCAGGGCCACTACATCGAACCCGACATTGTGGGGCGTCTCGTCGTACGCAGCTCCGGGATTGCCTAGTCCCGCAATAACCTTCACAACCTGCCTCAAAACCAACGCTACTTCTTCTCGGGCTTCTTATCGCCACCGGCCGCCTTCGCTGCAGGGGCCGCCTTCTTGTCGCCGCCCTTGGCGGCTTCGCCTTCCACACCCTCTTCCTTCTTGCCCTTGGCAATGAGTTCGGGTGAAGCGCCCGTGGTACCTTCCGCCGACGCCGTCGCGCCTGCGGCGGCCTCTTCCTCGGCCATCGCGACAATCGTGGCCACGGAAACATCGCCATGCGAAAGGATGGTGTACTGATCGCCCAGCTTCAACTCGCTGACCGCCAGCGACTGCCCGAGCTTGAGCGCGCTGACATCCACCGTGAAGAATTCGACAATGTCGTGCGGCAGGCATTCCACGTCGACCTGACGCGACGTCTGCTCCAGGATGCCGCCCTCGTTCTTGACGCCGTCGGGTTCGCCCACCAGACGCAGGCCGATGGAAACCCGCAGCTTGCGCGTGAGCGAGATCTCGCCGAAGTCGGCATGGATCACATGCCCGCTCAAAACATCGCTCTGCACCTCGCGCAGCAGCGCCGGCACGTTCTGGCCATCGAGTTCCAGCGTGACCAGGAGCTGGTTGCTGCTGTGATGACGCAGCATGTTTTCAAAGTCATGCGCATTCACCTGCATCAGCGTGGAACCGCCGGCAATACGATTTATCGCCGCGGGCACCAGCCCTTGGCGGCGCAAGCGACGTGCTGCGCCCGAACCCTGCGCCTGGCGCTGCTCGGCCTTGATCTTGATCTCTTTCGCCATGATTTCTTCCTCTTTCCCCTTCGCTCCGCCGCATTATGCCAGCCGGAAGAGCGAACTAACCGACTTGTCATTGTGAATGCGCAGAATCGCCTCGCCCAGCAGTTCCGCCACCGAAAGCACCGTAACCGGAAACCCCTGCGCATTGATCGGCGGCACCGTGTCGGTTACCACCAATTCCGTGATTGGCGACGCCTTCAGGCGCTGCAGCCCCTGCTCCGTCAGCAGTCCGTGCGACACAACTCCGCGCACGCTCGCCGCTCCATGCTGCATGAGAATCCGGGCGGCCGCGCACAACGTGCCGCAGGTGGTCGTCAAATCGTCCACCATCAACACATCGCACCCGGAAACGTTGCCAACAATGCTGTAGGCGTCCACTTCCGTGGGCCCCAACCGCTCTTTGGCTACAATCGCCAACCCTGTGCCCAACATCTGGGAATAGGCGTAGGCCGCCTTCACGCCGCCGGTGTCCGGCGAAACCACCAGAGGTTGCTTCAGCTTCAGATCCCGCACATACTTCACCATCACCGGCGCGGCATACAGGTGATCCACGGGAATATCAAAAAAGCCCTGAATCTGCTGCGCATGCAGATCCATGGTCAAGACCCGGTTGGCGCCCGCGGCCACGAGCAGATTGGCCACCAGCTTCGCCGTGATCGGCACACGCGGCTGATCCTTGCGATCCTGTCGCGCATACCCGAAATACGGCAGGACCGCCGTGATGCGCGCGGCCGACGCACGCCGCATGGCATCCACCATAATCAGCAGCTCCATCAGCATCTCATTGGGCTGCCGGCAGGTCGATTGCACCAGAAACACATCCCCGCCGCGAATGTTATCGCGGATCTTGACAAACGTCTCGCCATCCGGGAAGCGCTGGATGTCCACCGCGCCTAGGGTAATGCCTAGAAACGCAGCGATCTTCGCGGCCAAATCCGGATTGGAAGAACCGGCAAAGACCTGCATCTTCATGTTTTCACCAACCGCCACGAAATCACTCCTGTGCCACTTGCTGTCCGTCAACTGGTTGCCCGACATGGATTCGAACCAT
>CAYSHQ010000134.1:2062-6255 GCA_964430835.1 uncultured Lentisphaerales bacterium | reverse complement strand
GGCGGGATGGAGCAACCATGCAAGGATTGATTGGAAAGAAGATCGGCATGACGCAAGTCTGGGACGCCCAGGGTAAGCGCGTGGCCGTGACGGTGCTGGAGGCCGGGCCCTGCCCGGTGGTCCAAGTCAAGGCGTCGGAGAAGGATGGCTATACGGCCGCGCAGCTGGGGTACGGTACCCAGCAGGCCCGCCGGCTGTCCAAGGCCGAGGCCACGCGGTTTGAGAAGACCGGGGTGACCCCCTGTCGGACGTTGCGGGAGTTCCGTCTGGAGAAGGACGAAGCCCTCAAGGTTGGTGATCAGGTGACGGTCGGCATTTTTGATGGTGTGGCCATGGTGGATGTGTCCGCTACCACCAAGGGCCGCGGGTTTGCCGGTGTCGTGCGGCGCCATCGCATGGCCGGTGGTCCGATGACGCACGGTGGACATTCCAAGCGCCGAATTGGTGGCATTGGGGCACGTGATCTCCCCGGGTGGGTGCACAAGGGCAAGCGCATGCCGGGGCACATGGGTGCCGTGACGCGGAAGGCGCGGAATCTTGCGGTGGTTCAGGTTCGCAAAGAAGACAACCTGCTGTTGGTGCGGGGCGCGGTCCCGGGTCCGGTAGGCGGCGTAGTGGTGATCAAAAAGGCCCTGCAGAAGGGGTAAGATCCGATGAGCTCGATCAAGTTGTACAAGACGTCCGGGGATGCCGGTGGCGAGGTAGCGTTTGATGATGCGCTGCTGGTGCTGGACCGTGGCGCTCAGGCCGTGAAGGATGTAGTCGTGGCGACGCAGAATGCGCGCCGCGCCGGGACGGCCTCCACGCTTTCCAAAGGCGAAGTGGCCGGCAGCAACAAGAAGCCCTGGAAGCAGAAGGGCACCGGCCGTGCCCGCGCGGGTCTCCGGCAGTCGCCGGTCTGGCGTGGTGGTTCGGTCGCGTTCGGTCCGCATCCGCGGAGCTACGAGAACAAGGTGAATCGCAAAGTGATGCAGCTGGCCTTCCGGCACGCGTTGAGCGAGCGGATCCGGTCCGGTGGCTTGCTGGCGATCGAGACCTTGGAAGTGGCGGAGGCCAAGACCAAGGTGCTGGCGGCGCTGCTGGCGAAGCTGGGGATTACCCGCGGCTGTTTGATCGTGCTCGATCAGCCGGATGCGAAGCTGGTGCGGGCCGCGCGCAATATTCCGAAGGTTGATGTTGCCAGAGCGGACGATGTTGGTGTATATGAGTTGGTTCGCCATCGGACGGTTGTGACGACGCGGGCAGGCTTGGCGGCTTTGTCGGCGCGCATGACGAAGAAGGCGGAGGTTGTGGCATGAAGCACGCGGGTATCATCCGAAGGATTCAGGTGACCGAGAAGGGCACCATCCTGGGCGGGCTGCACCAGTTCCAGCTGGAAGTGGCCGGCAAGGCCACTAAGCCCGAGATCCGCCTGGCGGTTGAGAAGCAGTTTGGCGTGCATGTGCAGGCTGTGAATACCCAGAACTACAAGGGCGAGACGCGCGTGTTGCGCAATCGTCGTACGGTCCGCACGCCTTCCTGGAAGCGTGCGATCGTGACACTCAAGGCGGGCGAGCGGATCGAGGCAGTGTAACGCCGCCGGAGGAAATGAGAGATGGCGCTCAAGACTTTTAAACCGACATCTGATGGGCAGCGGCATCACGTCGCGCAGACGTTTGCTGAGCTGTCGAAGCAGCAGCCGGAGCGTAGCCTAACCGAAGCGCGCAAGCGTGGTTCGGGGCGCAATAACGCGGGCCGCATTACCACGCGTCATCACGGCGGTGGCACGAAGCGGCGCTACCGCATGGTGGATTTCCAGCGCGATAAGATCGGCATTCCGGCGCGCGTCGCCGCGATTGCGTACGATCCCAACCGCTCGGCCAATCTGGCGCTGTTGAACTATGTGGATGGCGAGAAGCGCTATATTCTGGCGCCGGATGGGCTGCTGGTGGGGGCCCTGGTGTTGGCGGGGCCGGATGCCGAGCCCAGCGTCGGCAATGCCCTGCCGCTGGAAAAGGTGCCGATGGGGTTGTTTGTCCACAATATTGAGTTGGTCCCCGGCCGCGGTGGCGTGCTGGCGCGCTCGGCAGGCAACAGCTGCCAGTTGATGGCGCGCGAAGGCGGCTTTGCCACGTTGCGACTCCCCTCGGGCGAGGTGCGCCGCGTGAACGCGCAGTGCATGGCCACGATCGGGATGGTGGGCAATGCGGAGTGGGGCAGTGTGCATTTCGGTAAGGCCGGCCGCAAACGCTGGATGGGCATCCGCCCGACGGTGCGCGGTGTGGTCATGAATCCGGTGGATCACCCGATGGGTGGTGGCGAAGGCCGTACGTCGGGTGGCGGTCACCCGCGCTCCCCGTGGGGCCAGCTGGCCAAGGGTGGCAAGACCCGGCAGCGTCGCAAGACGAGCAGCAAGTTCATTGTGAAGCGGAGAAAGTAAACCATGGCGCGGTCCGTCAAAAAAGGTCCCTATGTGGAACCCAAGCTCCTCCGCAAGGTCGAGCTGATGAACAAGTCTGGCCGGAAAATGCCGATCAATACCTGGTCGCGTCGGTCCATGATCATGCCGGATTTCATTGGGCATACGTTTGCGATTCACAACGGGAAGCAGCACATCCCGATCTTCATCACTGAGAACATGGTAGGGCACCGTTTGGGTGAGTTTGCGGCCACGCGTACGTTCCGTGCGCATGGTACCCACACCGATAAGGCTGTGGCGCGGTAGGAGAGCAGCATGGAAGTGACAGCCATAACGCGCAATGTGCGTCTTTCGGCGCTGAAGGGGCGTCCTCTGGCCCGTAAGGTCCAGGGACTCCCGGTCGCACAGGCGATGCAGATTACAAATTTCAGTCCGCAGAAGGCGGCGCTGACGCTGGGCAAGACGCTCGCGTCGGCCGTCGCTA
Source organism: uncultured Lentisphaerales bacterium (assembly GCA_964430835.1). GTDB lineage: Bacteria > Verrucomicrobiota > Kiritimatiellia > RFP12 > CAIWXQ01 > CAIWXQ01. The sequence continues at coordinate 3,373 of CAYSHQ010000134.1, read as the reverse complement.
ACGCGCGGACCAACGCCAACCTGGACGTGGAACGGCTGCGGGTGAAACTCGCGGTGTTCGACGAAGGCACGCGGATGCGGCGGCATTGGGCGCGGGCGCGCGGCAGCGCCAGCCCGATTGCCCGGCGCCTGTGTCACGTGAAAGTGGTGTTGACGGATGGACAGCCGGAGACGTCCGTCGAGTAGACGGATACGAGTTTGCGGGAAGGAGCGGTACGTTGGGACAGAAAGTCAATCCGATCGGCTTCCGAATCGCCCTGGATAAACAGTGGCGCTCACGCTGGTTCAGCGGGAAGAAGCATTTTGGCGAACTCTTGGCGGAGGATCTGATGATCCGCGAGGAGGTGCGCAAGAATCTGGAAAACGCGGCGGTCGCCAGGATCGTCATCGAGCGCTATGCCAATCGCGTGCGGGTGAACATCCACACGGCGCGCCCCGGCATCGTGATCGGCCGCAAAGGCCAGGATATCGACAAGGTTCGTGCCGACCTCGCCAAGCGAACCGGCAAAGAAATCTACATCGAGATCCATGAGGTGCGGGATCCGGATGCTAATGCACAGTTGGTGGCGGAGAGTATTGCGCAGCAGGTTGAGCGTCGTGTCGCCATCAAGCGCGCCATCAAGCGCGCCGAGAAGGTCGCCATGGACATGGGCGTCGACGGCATCAAGATCCGCTGCTGCGGCCGCATCAACAACGCTGAGATTGCACGCGTGGAGTGGAGTAAGCAGGGGAAGGTTCCGCTGCATACGCTGCGGGCGAACATTGATTACGGCTTTGCCGAAGCACACACGACCGCCGGTTTGATCGGCGTCAAGGTCTGGATCTGCAAGAAGGACGATTTCCAGCCCGCACGGACGAACACCAGGAGACGCAACAATGCCTCTCATGCCTAAGCGGGTTAAGCACCGCAAACAATCTAAAGGGAATCGCAGCGGCTACGCCACCTCCGGCACGGAACTGGCGTATGGCGAATACGGCTTGAAGTCGCTTGATCGTGGTTGGTTGAAGAACACCCAGATCGAAGCGTGCCGTGTGGCCATTAACCGGTTCATGAAGCGCAAAGGGAAGCTCTGGATCCGCGTGTTCCCGGACAAACCGGTGACGCGCAAGCCCATCGAAGTACGTATGGGTAAGGGTAAGGGCAATCCCGAGTTCTGGGTGGCGGTGGTGCTGCCGGGCAAGATGCTTTTTGAGGTGGGCGGTGTGCCGGAAGCCGTGTCGCGTGAGTGTCTGCGGCTGGCATCCACGAAGCTGGGACTCCGCACGCAGTTGATCAGCCGCAAGTAGCGGCGGGAGACGGGCAGCCATGAAG
>CAYSHQ010000134.1:0-1962 GCA_964430835.1 uncultured Lentisphaerales bacterium | reverse complement strand
CTCCGCACGCAGTTGATCAGCCGCAAGTAGCGGCGGGAGACGGGCAGCCATGAAGACCAGGGAATTGAGGGAACTGAAGGCGGAGGAACTCGACGGGCGCATCCGCGAGGTCTCGCAGGAACTGCGGGATTTGCAGCTGAAGCACCGGTCGGGGGAGGGCGCCGAGAAGCCAGTGCGCATTCGCACGCTGCGTCATGACGTAGCGCGCATGCAGACGATTGCGACGGCGCGGAAGGCAGGCAAGTGATGGCCGAGACGACGACAACGACAGAACCGGCGGTCCGCAACCGCCGCAAAAGCCGCAAGGGCACGGTGATCAGCCGTAGTGGCAATAAGAGCATCGTGGTGCAGGCGCAGCGGCGGCGGGTTCACCCGGTTTACGGTAAGGTGGTCCGCGAGTATAAGAAGTTCCATGCGCACGATGAGCAGAATACGGCGCAGGTGGGCGATCAGGTGGAAATCGTGGAATGCCGCCCGATTAGCCGACTCAAGCACTGGCGGTTGGTAGCGGTGCTGCAGGCTGCCAAAGGAGCGCAGAAGGCATGATTCAGGAAGGTACTGAACTGGTGGTCGCAGACAACACCGGCGCCAAGCTGGCGATGTGCTTCCGGATTATTGGCCAGCGCAAGACGTACGCCCACATTGGTGACGTGATCAAGGTGGCCGTCAAAGAGGCGCTGCCCACAGGGGCTGTCAAGAAGAGCCAGGTGTGTTTGGCGGTCGTGGTGCGTACGGGTCAACCGATCCGGCGGGCGGACGGTTCGCTGGTGCGGTTTGACCAGAACGCCTGCGTGATCGTAGACGCCAAGCTCAACCCCTTGGGGACGCGAATTTTTGGCCCGGTGGCGCGCGAGTTGCGTGACCGGAACTACATGAAAGTGATTTCGCTGGCGCCGGAGGTGGTTTGATGAGTGTCGCACGTATCCGCAAAGATGACACCGTGATGGTCACCAAGGGCGAGCACAAGGGCGAGACCGCGAAAGTGCTGCGCGTGTGGCCGGTGGCAGGCAAGGCGTTGCTCGAGGGGCTTAACCTCGTCAAGAAGGCCGTGCGCCGGTCGCAGAGTAACCCGCAGGGTGGCTTCGACCAGTTCGAGGCGCCGATGGAACTCTCCAATCTTATGCCTTTTGATCCGGACAAGAAGAAAGGCACGCGCATTACGCGCGAGCGGCAGGGCGGCCAGCTCGCTCGCCGGTCTAAACGATCCGGGAAGTTGCTGCAGTAGGAGCGGCGGACATGGCCAGACTCAAGGATAAATACCGTACGGAATTGGTGCCGGCGCTGCGCACCGCGCTGGGGTTGGAAAACCCCATGCTGGTGCCGCGCCTGACCAAGGTGGTGGTCAACATGGGCTTCGGCATCGTGGAAAAAGATGCGCAGAAATCCCTGTTGCAGGATCTGGGCGCGATCACCGGCCAGCAGCCGATGCTCTGCAAAGCCCGGAAGAGCATCTCGAACTTCAAGCTGCGCGAAGGCATGGTCATCGGTGCCAAGGTGACGATGCGCGGCAGTCGGATGTACGAGTTTGTGGATCGCCTGATCAATGTGGCGTTGCCGCGTATCCGCGACTTTCGCGGAGTATCCAACCGCGGTTTCGACGGGCGGGGGAATTACACCCTCGGCCTGAAGGAACAGACGATCTTTCCCGAGATCGCGGGCGGATCGGGTGGCGCTACGGAGAAGGGCATGGATATCACGTTTGTGACAACGGCCCGCAATGACAAAGAGGCGCGCGAGTTGCTTGCCCAGTTGGGCATGCCTTTCGCGGGCCGCTAAAAGGGGGTTCGCCGTGGCCAAGACATGTTTGATGGAAAAGGCGAAACGCACGCCCAAGTTTTCGGTGCGCAAGTACTACCGCTGCTCACGCTGCGGTCGTCCACGCGCGTTTATGCGGAAGTTCCAGCTCTGCCGTTTGTGTTTCCGCGAGCTGGCTGTGTCCGGACAGATCCCCGGCGTGACCAA
>CAYSHQ010000133.1:0-6279 GCA_964430835.1 uncultured Lentisphaerales bacterium | reverse complement strand
CGCCGGAGGCGGCAGGCAGACGCTCACCGGCAGAACGCCTGAAACCGGCAATCTTCTGTATGTCTGCGCATCGAATGGGATAGGGCAATTCAATCACGAGAGAATATGCCACAAAACGCACACATATCACAAAGACCCACCTTTTTGAGACTTTTGTGTTTTTTGTGGCCGCCCAAAACAACGATCATGGCTGCACCATCGGATGCAACCGCTGCCAGCCTTGGAAAGAAGGAGCCGCGCGAGGTATGGCCGCTGCGGCCTGAGCACGCGCCATTCATTTTGGTTGTCAATGCTCGCTGCCTCCTTTCAGTCGTACCTGCGGATACCATTGTGTTAGAAATTCCTGCAAACAGGCAAGGCGCTCCGGCGTATCGAATGGTTGATCGGCTCCAATGCTGATGTAGGCCCAGCGCACCGCGCAATTGTGACGGGCGCGTTCCCACGTTGTCCAAAACATGCGGCGCAGATGCCAGGGGGTCTCATATCCGCCGCCGACAAACCAGTAGATGATGCCGCTTTGCGCTATTGCTCCGTTATTAAACTCCCGCACGGCAAGGATACGCTTCACCTCCACCGGCGTTCGCCCAGCGATCGGCACGCTGACCGTATCAACATTTTCCAGGCGCCACCCCTGCGAAGGCAAGCAATTCTCCGGCTTGTGGATGCTGTCTCTCGATGCGCCGCTGATCACCACGGTCACGTGCAGAAGTCGATTGGCATGATCCTGATAATCGCGCTTGAGCAGAATGGTGTCGCCCGGCAGCAGATCTTTCTCGCCACGCGACACCGGATAAAGCCTGCCACCACACGCCGCGCAATGAAAACGCGCTGTCTTCTGCATCACGGCCTCGATGGTGGGAGGCTCGCCCGCTTTCTCCACAGGCTGATTCGTAACGTTCGCCAATGGCAGGATATTGGCCATCATCTCCTTCTCAGCAAACGCCCGCAGGCACTGTTCATTGTGGCAGAACCAAGGCCGGTCGCTGGAAAATGAACCCACACGAACCGGGAGATCCGTGGCAATAAAATCGATGGGGAGCACGCGGGGCTTAGGTTCACACTGCGCCAGGATCAGAGCCGCCACGATCAGCAGCGGTGTCGTGCCGACCAGCCACAGGCCTCCCCGGGCTTGCGCGACAACAGGTGCCGGCCTGTCAGAGGCGATCGGCTCAGACGCCGTGGTTTTTTTTCCGACGCGATCAATCCACACACCCGCCTGCAACATCAGCAGAATGGCGATGATAAACACCACGTAGCCAGAATAATCGTGGAAGAAATTGGTGGCAGCTTTCTGCCCAAACCACTGAGCCACCAGTGCAATAGCGATGATCCGAACAACATTGCCAATCACCGCCAACGGCACCGCGCAAGCAAACAGCAGCCACTTCCGTACAAGCGTACGTTGCGTGAAGAAGGCATAGACGCCCGTCAGCGCAACCAGAGCAAAAATAGAACGCAACCCACTGCACGGATCAGCCACATCGAGGTTAAACCCCGCACCCGACACCGAGTGCAGACCGGTGCCAATCCGCTGGACTTCGACACCCAGCCCGTTCAGCACCCCAGTACCGACAATGGCGGCCAACAGCCGCAACCGTACCGTAAAATATGTCACCACCGTATCGAGCGGCATCGCCAACAGCAAGAAAGCTGCGGGAAATATCAGATGGCGCGCCACAGCCACGCCCCATAGGGCAAATGGCACAGCCCACATAAACCAGACCAGCGCCATAAACTGCACCCGAGCCTGCTCTGCCTTCAGCCCCATCCAGACCAGCAGCACGCCAAATAGTACCGCCACCCACCCCCGCCAATCGGGCACATGCACGCAGGCCGCGAGTTCATGACGCCGACTCCAGATTACATACCCGCTCACACAGGGAATCAGCCAGCCATGTTGCATGTCGTGCGCGGGCGACCAGGAGCCAATCAGCCAGCGTAGCAAACTGGCAGAAGTGCCGCTCATTTTGTCCGGCGAGACCAGCGGTATCACGCCAAAAAGCCAGCAGATCGCCAATAGCGAAGCGACAGCCGCCATCCACCGTAATGATTGGAACCGGGAATTCATCGTTTCTCCTTCTGGCCGAACACGGCGGCTAGACAGCGCGCATCAATTCCGCACGAATCAAGTCATCGGCACTGTTCTGCGCACTCAATCCCCGCAGCGTGCTCAGCCGCTTGGCCACCGACTCGTGCGACGTCGCAGATATCTTCCCCACAAAGATGCGGGCGTGCTGCGTCCGCTCGGCATGCTCTTCGTCCGTACTGAGCTCCTCGAAGAGCTTTTCGCCCGGCCGGATACCGCTAAAGGTAATGCCGATCTCTTCGTACGGTTTGAACCCCGAAAGCCGGATCATCTCCTCGGCCAGTTCCACAATGCGCACCGGCTGCCCCATGTCCAGGATGAAGATTTCGCCGCCCGTGGCCAGCGAAGCCGCCTGCAGCACCAGCCGCACGGCCTCGGGTATGGTCATGAAGTAGCGCCGCATGTCCGGATGCGTCACCGTCAGCGGCCCCCCTTTGCGGATCTGCTCACGGAAGAGCGGCACCACCGATCCCGAAGCCCCCAGCACATTGCCGAAGCGTACGGCGGCAAACCGGGTGCCGCCGACGCTGTTCAAATCCTGCAGCGCCAACTCCGCCAGCCGTTTCGTGGCGCCCATGACCGAAGAAGGATTTACGGCCTTGTCCGTAGAAAGCTGAACAAAGACTTCCACCCCCGCCGCCTGGGCTAGTTCGCCCAGCATGCGCGTGGCCAGCACATTGTTGCGGACGGCCTCGGCCGCATTGCACTCCAGCATCGGCACATGTTTATGCGCCGCCGCATGCAGCACAATCTGTGGCCGGTGCGCGGCCAGCACCGCCCGCATATGATCGACATCGCCGATGTCCGCCAGCACCGCAACGTCCTTGCGCTCGCCCGGCGTGCCGCGTAGCTGCCGGTCAATCTCGTACAGCGCGTTTTCACTCCGCTCCACCAGCACCAGGAGTTCTGGATTCAACCGGGCCACCTGCCGCGCTAACTCCGCCCCGATCGAGCCGCCCGCGCCCGTGATCAGCACGCGCCGCCCGCCCACAAACCGCGCCAGTTCCGCCTCGCCCCCCAAATCCACTTCCTCGCGCCCCAGCAGATCCGCAATCTCCACCTCGCGCAGTTGACTGACGGTCAGCGCGCCACCCAGGATTTCGAAATACCCGGGTGCGATCCGCACCGGCAGGCCGAGCGTCTCACACGCATGCACCACCTGCCGCACCACCGCGCGTGGTGCCCGCACCAGCGTGACGATCACCTCCTGCACCTGCAACTCCGCCGCCAACCGCGGCAGATCCCGCACAAAGCCGCACACCGGAATCCCCTGAATCTGGGTGCCCTGTTTGGCAAGATCGTCATCCAGGAAACCCACCACCTCCAGCGCGGAGGCTCCGCCGCTGCGGAGTTCCCGCGCCACGGTGTTGCCGGCATTCCCCGCCCCCACCAGTAAGATGCGCCGTGGCGCGCCCCCTGCCGCGCCCCGCCGCCCGTGCTCCTGCCGGGCCCGCCACACTACCCGCGTCAGCATCAGCCCACCAAGCACAAACACGCTATTGATCAAGGCAATGCTGAGCGGCGGACGGATATACCGCACATCTGGTAGCAAAAAACGCAAAACCAGTAGCGCGGCCGTAGCGGTACCAATCGCATACAAAAACCGCGGGACGTCGCACAGACTGATGTAGCGCCACAGCACCCGATAACACCCAAAGCCCAACAGCGCTGCAAATTGCAGCACAGCTACGGTAATGAAGGCGCGCGCGCCTTCGTGCACATGTAGCGCCGGCACATCGAAATTAAACCGCAGCAGATAGGCGGCCGCGAAGGCCACCACCATCACCGCCAAATCCGCTAGATAAGGCACCACACGGCGCATCAGCCGCCACATCGTATGCTCTTTACTTTGCATGGCCACTTGACCCTGCCACCTGAACCCTGACACCTGACACCTGACACCTGAACCCTGACACCTGCTCCGTACCTTCCGCCTACCGCACGCACTGCCGAATCACCCGCACCACCCGCGCCTGCTCCGCCGCCGTCATGGCCGAGCCGGAAGGCAAACAGAGCCCGTCGCGGAAGAGCACGTCGCTGACCGCAGGCCGGTCGGACCGTCGGACCGTCGCACCGTCGGACCGTCGGACCGTCCAACTCTCAGCCCCTGCCCGCTGCCCGCTGCCCTCTGACCTCTGATCTCTGCCCTCTGACCTCTCGCCCTTCGCCGTCCACACCGCCGCGGCGCGAAACACCGGCTGCAAATGCATCGGTTTCCAAACCGGCCGCGCCTCGATGTTTTCCTGCTCCAGTGCCAGGCGGACCTGCTCGGGCGTGGTGCCGGACGCGGGCGCTAGCAACATCACGGTCAACCAGCGAGACCCTATGCCGTACGGCGCCTCCGGCATGAAGGAAACACCGGACAAATCAGAAAGTTGTGCGCCGTACTGCGCGAAGATCGCGCGCCTGGCCGCCACACGTTGCTCCAACACCGCCAGCTGTGCCGAACCGACGGCAGCCAGCAGATTGCTCATGCGGTAGTTATAGCCGAGCTCGGCGTGTTCGTAGTGCGCCGCCGGCTCACGGGCCTGCGTAGACCAGAAGCGGCACTTCTCGATCCAGTCGCGGTTGCGCGCAGCCAGCAGGCCGCCGCCAGAGGTGGTAATAATCTTATTGCCATTGAACGAATAGACCGCCAAATCGCCGCGCTGCCCGGCTGGTGCACCCTGATACGTGGCGCCCAGCGCTTCCGCCGCGTCCTCAATCACCGGCACACCGTAGGCGTGGCAGGTGGTGAGGATCCGGTCCATGTCGCAACACTGCCCGTACAAATCGACCGCCACCACGGCCTTGGGCAGACGCCCGTGCGCGGCCGCCTCAGCCAGCGCCTGCGCCAGCACTGCCGGATCCAGACACCAGGAAGTGGTGTCCGCATCGATAAAGACCGGCGTGGCACCCAACTGCACGGCCGGCGCAATGCTGGCAATGAAGGTCAGCGTGGAGCAGAAAACGGTATCCCCAGGCCCGACGCCCAACACACGCAAGGCCAGATGCATGGCCGCGGTTCCGCTGCTCAAGGCTAGCGTGTGCGGCAGGCCAACCTTCGCGGCAAACTCCCGTTCAAAGGCCTCCAGTTGCGGACCCACCGGCGCAATGTAGTTGCAGGCAAACGCCTCGGCTAGGCGTGCCTGCTCCTGACCACTCAGGTAGGGAGGCGAGAGGTATATGCGCTTGGAGTTAATGGCTGTTATATCCTGCATCGGAGTGATCCGGCGGATCCGACAGATCTGTCAGATCCGTCTAATCCACACAAGCACTACCGCACCCGCACCACGTGCGCACCATCGGCCAGGTCGCTCACGGCCACGGCGCCGGCGCCCAGTACGGACCACGCGCCCATACGTTTGCCGGGGAGGATCGCCGCATTCGATCCCAGCAGCGCCCCCTCGCCCAGGACGCAACCGCCCGAAACACGCACGCCCGGGCAGAGCTGCGCAAAGGCGCCAATCACAGCCTCGTGTCCTACCGTCACATGGTGGTTGATGATCGCAAAGGGTGCCACACGTGCCAGACAGGAGACCACGCTGCCGATCCCCACATACGCACCGGGTTCGACCACCGCATCGGGCGCGAGCAGAGCGGAAGGGTCAATGACCGCCGCCGGCGACCACCCACAAGCAACGGCCCGCGCGGCCAGCCGTTGCCGCGCCCGGTTGTCGCCCACCGCCACATGAAACACGCACGTCCCGCGTTCTGCCGCCGCCTGCTCGATGCTCCCCAGCAACGGCTGGCCAGCAAACTCACCCGTCTGTTTATCAGGTGCGTCGTCGCAGAAGCCTGCTACCTCAATCCCGGCCCGGCCACAGACCCAAAGTAGCTCACGCCCATACCCGCTGGCGCCGATTAGGATCAACGGTCCAACGGTTGATCTATGCGATTCCTGCCCGGCGGTACTCACCAAAACACCTTCGCCGGATATTTCGCAATGTGTGAAACTTCCTTTACCGGTTCCCGGAGTCCGGACAGATTCTGACGGCTCACGCCAAGGCACCAACTGCACGATCGGACGACCACTCTTGGCAACAATCACCGTATTGCCAGCCAAAGCTTGCGCCACCAACTGCGAAAACTCGGTCTTCGCCGCATGCATATTCCGCACAATTTTCATACTTGCACCTAGCCCTACTCATGCTAGCTAAGTCCGCGGGCTAAGTCAATTAAGCGGGCTACTGGTCAGCAATATATGAGGTGTA
>CAYSHQ010000132.1:908-6351 GCA_964430835.1 uncultured Lentisphaerales bacterium | reverse complement strand
CGGTCAGTGGTGAGCGTATCAAAGACATGGGAAGATCGCGGTGCCATGAGGGGAGAGCATACCACAAGGCCCGCATCCGCCCAAGTGTTCCGTGGTCGAACTGTGGGAGTTGGAAGACTGGAAGTTTGGCAGATTGGGAAAAACCGCGCCTAACGTGGTCGATTGTGGTGCCAAGTCTTGACTTCCGACCGGGCAAAACCCACTATAGTTCTGACCTTGCCACTGCCCTGCCGAAAGGAGCTGATCCCCATGAGTTCCAACCGCGTAAACCTGATGATGTTGAATATGTCCTTCGGTGCCCTCCCCCCTCTTTTCCAGGAGGCGAATCCAACCTGCGGCCTGATTCTGGGTTCCGGTTGGAGCCAAGCCTTCTCTTCCGAGGGGCTGCTGGCACGGGTCGGCTACGACCGCATCATCGGGTTGGGCCCCAGCACGGTGGCCGGGCACGCGGGGGAACTGCGCCTGGTGCGCCGGCACGGGGTCACAGTTGTGGCCTTCTGTGGCCGTCGGCACTGGTACGAAGGGGAAGGCTGGACCCCCGTGGTCATCCCGGTGGAGCTCATGCGTAGGCTCGGGGTGAAACAGCTATTACTGACCAATGCGGCCGGCGGTATTAACCCCACGCTGAGCCCCGGCAATCTCCTGCTGGTGCGTGATCATATCAACACCGTGGGTCTTAACCCACTGCAAGGCCCGCTAATCCCCGGTTGGGGCCCGCGCTTCCCTGACCAAACCCACGTGTACGATCCAGAATTGCGCACCATGCTGCGAGCGGCGGCACAAAATGCGCACGTGCCGCTGTCCGAAGGGGTGTATGCCTTTACCGCAGGGCCGTCGTATGAAACCCCGGCAGAGATCCGCAGCTATGCTGCCATGGGTGCGGATGCCGTTGGCATGTCTACCGTTCCCGAAGCGATGGTCGCGCAGGCGGCCGGGCTACGCGTAGCCGCTCTCAGTTGCATTTCCAATATGGCTGCCGGGATCAGCGGCCCATCCCTGGGACACGAAGAAGTACTGGCCGCGACCGCCCAGGCTACGCCACAGATGGCGGCCTTGCTCGATGGATTCCTGCGCCAGATCGCGACCCATCGCGAGGCGGATGGCCGGTAACGGCGGACGGCGTGCATCACCGTACGTACCATCGAGACGGCTCCGCCAAAACAATCGGTACATCCGCTCAAAAGAGCGCCATCAAGGCTTTCTTCTCGTCAGGTGCCAGGCTGGCATGCTCAACCATCGTTCTGATTCCGTCCAGATTGTAGACATCGCCGTCCAATTGCCGCCGGAGCGCCTGGCTGGCGTCGCTCGCGCCAGACGCCAGCAACCGCCCGTAGGCAACTGCCGCCACAACGCGTGTCCGCGCAAAGCCAGGTTCCATACTGGCGACCCAGGAGATGTCGGGCAGCGTGGTGCCATGGGTTTGGGAGAAGGCGACGTTGCTGAGAACATAGGCCTGGGCGCTCGAATCGGCCGGCAGTTCAAACCCCCATTGCAAGGCAGCGGCGTAGTCTTTGCTGCCGAGGGCCACCCCGATGGATTTGGCAGTGAAAATAGCCTGTGCGCGTAAATCCGGGTCGTTGATGTGATCCATGCGACCGCTCTCTACAAATTCCCGGAACAGGGAGGCCGCATCCTTACCTAGGTCACCTCTGTGCAACATGAGTCCAATGGCAGAAACCAGGGCGGTATCGTAGGTGACGTCATCGACCGTCGACGCCTGCAACCACGCCAGAGCGGTGGCCTGATCAGCCACGATCCAATGACTTAAGATCTGATTCACCAAGCCCGCTTGCTGGGCAGCGTCCGGCAGCGGCATCGCGGCTAAGGCCTGTAGGGCGGCCACCGGATCCCGCCGACCGATTTGCGATAGCGCGCGCAGCGCATACTGACTGCGCAGTTCGTCCGAAATTCCCGTGTCTGAGGCAAGGATCGCCAGCAAGGCCTCGGGATTGGTGGCCGCCAATTGCGTGAGCGCTTGGGATAGGATGACGGCGCGTAGACTCTCGGGGAGTTCCTGGGCGGCCTGAACAGCAACCGCCGGATCCTGCTGCATCCAACGGGCAAAAAGCATGTGATAGGCCGTGCCCTGTTGATCAGCGGGCAACGCACCACAATAGGCCAATGCGTCCCGAAAGTTGGTGGCAATGCGACGCTTCAACTCTGCCATCGCGCTGTTGTCCATGCCTCCCGACGACGGCCGTGGCGTCACGCGGCGTGGCAACGATTTCGGCACGGCAGGCGCGGCACGGCGCGGCGGCGCGGCCAGAGGCGTCTGCGGGGCGGCGGTCTGGTTCACGCCGTACGGGCGCGGCGGATTCCTTGACGGTTCGGCGCACATCGTGGCTGGTACGGGCGCCGTGGTCGACGAGCGATTGCTAGCCAGGGGTACCACCGGGAGCGGGTCCGGTCCGTCGACCGCCACCATGGCAGGAGTCCCCGGCTCAGTCACCCGCAGGAACACCACCCCGATCATCAGGGTGGCGAGCAGGATCATGCCGCCCCAAAGCCACCCGTTCGTCGCATGAGACTGGTTACGCATCGGGAACGACAGTGCCACAAGGGGCTGACCATGTCAACCCCCACCCGGCCAGCAAGGGTTTGATTCAGGCTAGTGGGATGAGAAAGGAAAGATACACCACGAAGTCCTGCCGACTGCCTGAGGTACGGCATCAGGTGCAATGCAAACTCCGGCTTTGCCTTTTTCGCTAGCCATGGCATACTGCTGGGCATGCCGCTCCGGGTCCGGTCGTATGGGCTTGGGGCGTCGGCGACACCTATGCCAAACAACCCTCTGCAATTGCTCGGTACCCCCTGGTTCTGGTCGGCCCTTGGCGCCTGGTCAACGGCCCAGATCGTCAAGATGACGATCGCGTTTGTCCGGACACGTCGGTGGGACTTCCATTATTTTGTCAGCACTGGCGGCATGCCCAGCGCCCACTCGGCCATGGTGTGCGGTCTGGCTACTTCCATCGGCCTCACCGAGGGCTTTGGGGCGGCTGTGACCATGGTGGCCGGGGCCTTCGCGGCCATTACCATGTTTGATGCGGCAGTCGTGCGGCGCGCCGCAGGACACCAGGCCAAGATCCTGAACCAGATGCGGGATGAGATGTTCGCCCACCGGCGCATCTCAGAAAAACGCCTGAAGGAACTCCTAGGGCACACCCGACTGGAAGTTTTTGTCGGCATGCTGGTGGGGATCGGCTGCGCAGTTGCCATCGTACACTACTGGCCGGGCAGGTCTTGAGGCTGGGTACGGAACCCTCCATACCACTGCCGCGCAAGATTAATGAAGGGTGAGCATCACGCCGGTAACCATCCTATGAACACACGCGTTCCATTCCGCGGCCCCTTCCGGCAGGAACCAGCCAGCGGCACCAGGCTCCGGCTGGTAGCAGGCCTGCTAGCGGTCGGCCTTGTGCTCCACACCGGCTGTCGCAGCGTACAACAGGCACGGGCCATACAATCCCCCGCCAGCATGCTGCGCGGCGAACGCACCACGCGCCACGAGGAATTGTCGCTGGCCACCAATGGGCTGCTCCCCCTAGCATGGGCGGTGCAGCAGGCGGTCAGCAACAGTCCAGCCGTCTTCCAAGCGCGCACCCTGCTGACGGCAGCTGAGGCGCGCTGGCAGCAGGCACGTGCCAGCTACCTGCCGCAGCTCTCCCTGACAACGGACCACACCGTGCGCAAGAGCTACAACCCCAGCGCAGCATCGACGGAGAATTTTGCTGGCAGAGTGGCCCTGCAACAAGATCTGTACTCCTTTGGCCGACAGGAGGCCGCCCTCCGGCAGGCACGGGCGGAGCGCACCTCCGCCGAGACACACGTACAGAGTGCAATCAATACCGCCGCCTACGCCGCGCGGGCCGCCTATTTCGACCTGCTCTCCGCCCAGGCACTGCTGCTCATTACGGAGGAGAAGGTACGCGAATTTACCGTACATCTTCATCAAGCGCGTGTCATGGTCGAACTTGGCACACGCATCCGGTATGACATCACCAAGGCGGAAGTGGATCTCGGAACCGCCCGCCTCGAGTGCCTGCAAGCCAGCAACACCCTACACACGGCCCGCGCCGTTTTGGGACGCGTGTTGGGGCTGACCGAGGAGCTGCCGCCTGCCCGTTTGGCCTGGACCAGCGTGCCGGCGATTGTTGGGACCGAGGCCAGCGCCGACCTGTTCCGGTTCGCCCGACGTAACCATCCGGAATGCCTGGACCTGCAATGGCAGGTGGCGGCCGCCTCAGCCGCCGTGGACTTCGCCGTGGCCGATCTGCGCCCAGACTTGTCGCTGGGCGCGGTACTTTCCAGTGCCGGGCATGCCTTCCCCTTGGGCTGGAACTGGAGCGTAGGGCCGTCCCTCGATTGGGCCGCCTTTACCGGCTGGCGCAAGACGGCCGCGCTGGATGTCGCGGCGGCCCAATTGCAGGGATGCCGGTCGAGGCTGACCAGTCGGGAACAGCAACTTTTCCAGGACTTGCTCAGCGCGCGCATACAATTACAGACAGCGCAAGCGCAAGCCTCGGTCGCCGAAATCGTCGTGCAAGCCGCACGCGAAAGCCTAGAGCTCGTCACGGCCCGCTATGCGCTGGGGGGGGCTACGGCCGTCGAACTGACCGATGCCGAAGTCGCAGTGGCGCAAGCCCGCACGCAACAGGTGCAGGCGCGGCGCAGCGGTCTGGCCGCTTATGCCCTGCTGCGCCTGCACACCGGCGACCAGGCCTGGATCATCGAGGAGATACCATGAAATACGCCTGGTGGATTGGGGTATGCCTGTTGCTAGCTGGCGCAGGCTATGGCGGCTGGCGGTTCTGGCAGACGCGCATAACCCGCGAAAGCAAGGTCGCCTACCGCACCGTAAAGATCGAACGTGGCGATGTCGTGCAGATCGTCCGCGCCACCGGCATTGTGCAGCCCGTTAAACTGGTGCAAGTAGGCACCCAGGTGAATGGGATTGTGCAAAAGCTCTACGTGGACTTCAACAGCCGCGTGAAAGCCGGCGATATCATCGCCCGGATCGACCCCTCCGTGTATCAAGCCAATCTTTCGCAGAGCGAAGCCAACCTCACACGCAGTCAGGCGGCCGTGGACGAAGCTCGCGCCGGACTGCTCAAAGCCAGCAACGATCTGGTCCGCGCCACCGTGCTGGCGGTGAATCAGATGGTCTCCCGGGCCGACCTCGATGTGGCCGTGGCCAATGCGGCGGCTGCCGGCGCCCAGTTGAAGGTGGCGGTCGCACAGGTGCAACAGACGGCCGCCGCACTCGACCTCGCCCGAGCCAACCTCAGTTACACCGTCATTGCCGCGCCGGTGGACGGCGTGGTGATCTCGCGCAACGTGGATGAAGGGCAGACCGTGGTAGCCAGCATGAGCGCACAAACCCTTTTCACGATCGCCACCGATCTGCGAACCGTACTGATCAGCGCCAGTGTGCCGGAAGCGGATA
>CAYSHQ010000132.1:0-898 GCA_964430835.1 uncultured Lentisphaerales bacterium | reverse complement strand
AAAAGCAAGGAGTTCCGAGCGCTCGAGTCGGGCCTCGCCGCCGTCACCGTGCAAAACGGGGTTACCTAGCCGGTCATGGTGCAGGCCGATAACCCCGGCGAGAAGCTCTTCCCCGGCATGACCGCCAACATCTCCTGCGTCATCAGCGAACGCACCAATGTGCTCAAGGTGGCTAACGCGGCCCTGCGCTTCAAGCCGGAAAAATCAGAACCGGCCATCAAGACCGGCAAGCCTGCCACCCCGGGCGACTCCACCAACGCCCCCCCCCGCGGCCTCCGGGGCGGTGAGAAGAAACCGAAACTCTTTGTACCTCAACCCGACGGCAGTTTGGCGACCCTGCGCATCACCACCGGCATTACCGATGGCACGTATACCGAGGTTTCCAGTGACGATCTGCGCGAAGGACTGGAAGTCGTAACCGCCGTGCTGGAAACCGGTGCCAAGCGCGCTGTGGTCAACCCCTTCATGCCGACACCGACCACACCGCAAACACGCCCGCCGCGCATGTAGCCGGGGAGCCGCCATGTCCAACCCAGCCACGGTTGTATCGCTACGCGAAATCCGTAAAATCTATCATCTGGGCGGCGAGGATATTGCCGCCGTGGACGGCGTGTCGCTCGACATCGCCAGCGGCGACTTTGTGGCCATTATGGGCGCCTCCGGCTCCGGCAAGAGTACGCTGCTGAATATCCTGGGGTGTCTGGACCAACCCACCTCTGGTGCCTATGTGCTCGACGGCGAAGATGTGGCTCAATTTAACAAGAACCGCCTGGCGCGCGTACGCAACCGGCGCATCGGCTTTGTCTTTCAGAACTTTAGCCTGCTGGCGCGTACCTCGGCGCTAGAGAACGTGGAAATGCCGATGTACTACGGACCGCACTGCCCGGCCGTCGCACGC
>CAYSHQ010000131.1:0-6369 GCA_964430835.1 uncultured Lentisphaerales bacterium | reverse complement strand
CGTACACGGCACACTTACTCCATCCGCGTAAACGATGTTTGGATGAAGACTGACAAATGTCGAAAGGACCGAAGATGAAAGCTCTGTATCTGGCACTAACCGCTGGCTTGCTCTGGCTCACAGCCGCCGCCGCGGAACCCACCATTACGGATGTGTCGATGGCGGGCCGGATTGCCGGCGACAACCTGACCATGGCCATGAAACTGCAGGTGGAGAATCTGCCGCGCGGCGCCGCCCTCGTGCTGCTCCAGGGTGACATCGCCATTCTGTCTTCAACCCTGCCGGAAGGGTGGGTCTTGCAGCGTGAGGGGCAGTCGTTCCGTGTGCGCAATGCCTCCGAAAGCTACTGGGCCAAAGTCAAAGGAGTCGTCGAACTCTCGTTTGCCCTGCGTACCGAATTGCGGGATGATTGGCGGCGCGGTGCTCTGGTTGTGCCGATCCTGCCGGTGCGCACCATTACGGTAGATGGCGACCGTCCGGATCTGGAAGTGGCCATTGGCGGGGCGCGGGACGTACGGCGGGAAGTGTTGGATAAAACAGGGTGCCGCACGACGGCCTTTCTCGGACTGGGCGGCGAACTGTCCATCGGCTGGAAGCAAGCCGTACGCCGGTTGGAAGCCGAGTTAATGGCCTCCTGTGATGTCACCACCGTGGCCAATGCCGCGCCTGGTGCGATCCGCTTCAAGTCCAGCATCTCGTATCGTGTCGCCCAGGGTGCGTTAGCAGAGCTGGTCCTGGCTGTGCCGGATATCCATGTGGTGGAAGTAACGGGGCGTGACATTCAGGAATGGCGCGTGGATCGCACCATAACGAATGCCCCGCGCCTGCGCGTCACGCTGGCCCGCCCGCAGACCGAGGGGTACGATGTCATCATCGGGTATGAACGCGCCGTGCCCTCCTTCCCGTGCGAAATCGCCCTGCCGGTGCTGGTCCCCCAACAGGTGATCCGCGCCGGTGGCACCTTGCTCCTCGGCACGGATAGCGCCATCAAGATCCAGACCTCGCATGCCGGTGGCCTGACCCAGATCGACAAGTCGGCATTCCCCAGCGTATCGGCGCTTCCACAACCTTCGCGCGGACTCTACACCTATCAGTACGCCACCATGCCCTATAGCCTGACGGTGGGGATGGATGACATTGTCACAACCTTCAACGCGGAAGTGGGGATCCTCTCCCGGCTCTCCGAAGGGGAACTCTCCCAGACCACCACGATTCAACTGGAAGTGCGCGATGCCGCGGCGCGCGAGGTCCGGATCCAGACGGATGCCGATGCGAAATGGACGGTGACGGCCGTAACTGGCGCACAGGTGGCGGAGAACGATGTCGATGTGCGCCAGCCCACGAATGGCGTGCGCGAGATCGTGGTGCCGTTCCGTCAGCCCGTAGAGGGCACGGTGCTGATACAACTGCGCATGGAGCAGCCTTTTGCCTTGGATCGTGCGGCCATGGAGGTGCCACGGGTCTGGGTGTCGGGCGCGCGCACCCAACGCGGCTACGTGGTGGCGGCTGCGGAGAAGGGGTTGCGCCTGACGCCCAACACGGTCACGGAGCTGCGCGACGTGCACACGGCTTCCACGCCGGTGCGCACCGAGGGGGCGCAACTGGCCTACCGGTTTCGCGAAGCCCCCTGGAAACTGACGTTGGGCGTGGAGCGCGCAAAATCCGCCATTCACTCCGAAATTTTCCATCTGGTTTCGCTGGGAGAAGGGGTTACCTATGTGTCGGCCGCTATCACCTGCCACATCAGTGGCGCGCCCGTGCAGCGGCTGCGCTTTCATGTGCCGGCACGCATTGCCGCACTGGATGTCGTGGGGGCGGGGATCGATACCTGGAGTCGCAGCAACGATGTCTGCACCGTGCAACTGGCTTCGCGCACCATGGGTGACTATACGCTGCTGCTTACCTATGAGCAGACGCTGGCGTATCGGGGCGCGGATTTGCCGGTGGGCGAGATTGAAACACTCGACACCGAAAGCGAACTCGGCTTCATCGCTGTGGCCTCCTCGGCCAGTTTGAAGCTGGCACCGCGCGATGATCTGCCCGCCACACTCATTCACATTGCACGCGATGAGATTCCGGCGGGGTATGCCGCCACGATCACCGCCCCCGTCCTGGGCGCCTACAAGTACGTGCGTCGCCCCCATCAAGCCGTGCTGCGCGTGACACCGCTTGATACGCAACGCCTGATTGGGCAAGTGGTGGACTATCTCTCCCTTTCCACCAGCCTGGGCCGGGATGGCGAATCCGTGACCCACGCGCTCTATTGCATCAAGAACGCCAATCAGCAATACCTGTCGCTGGTCCTCCCACCCGGTGCGGCACTCTGGACGGTGCGTCGCATGGATGCCAACAATACCGCGCATGATTTGACCGCCCAGCAAGCCGGCGACAAACTGCTGATTCCGGTAGACCGGCTGCGCGATCCGAATCAGGCGGTCTCCATTGAAATCACCTATGCGCAGCCCGGCGGCAAACTGTTGCAACAGACCGCGCTGCTGGCCCCCACGCTCCCCGAAACAGCCATTACCTTTGCCAACTGGGAGATCACGGCCAAGGATTGCTGGCTGGGGGCGCTGGGTGGGAATATGACGCAAGAGCAGAAAGATGCACCCTGGTTGCCGATGGCGGATCAGTACGGGCGCCATCAGTCCTGTCGTTTCTACCGCACCGCCAATCTGGCCGGAGATGCACCGCTGCGCGTGGATGTGTCCATGGTACCAGAATGGATGGCTGGCGGCTCACCGCGGATTTTGCAATATGGCGGCGTAATCGGCCTGTTGCTGCTGGGGATCGCAGCATGGCGGCGTCGTCCCTTCTGGCTGGCTTTAGCGCTCGTGGTGCTAGCCATCGCCGCCCTGCAGACGGTGCCTGGGGTGGCGATTGTCACGCAAGCCTGTTATCTCATTCTCCCACTGGCCCTCGGCGTGGGGTTGATCCGCGTCCTGGTCGGTTGGACGCAACGGCGCAAGCGCCGCCTGGAGGCCGCGGCGCAGCAGGCCACAGACCTGTCCCCCATGGAGTCAGAACCGCCGGCACCCCATGGGCAGTCGGGCTCTGCACGCGTAGGCCTGTTGGTGCTGCTGACACTGTTGGGCAGTGGCTTGGCTTCGTGGGTTTATGCTGCGGAGGCTGGCAACCTGCCGCGATTGAAGCTCGATCGACTCGATCTCACCATGGTTGCCGCACCCTTGGATGCGAATGTGGAGCACACGGCCAGTGTCAAATGGCGCATGGCGTTTAGCGGTGGGCAGGTCGGCCGCTTCCAGCTTTTCGGCACCGACAGCGTGGTGACGGATGTCAAGGTGTCGTCGGCCAGGTTGGGGCTGGAAACCACGCCGCTGGGGTACGTGCTGCGTGTCGAACAGGCTGGACAGCATGTGGTAGAATTTCTAACCAGCGAACGCGTGGCAGAGGACAATGGCTATTGGCGGCTGGCCTTGCCCGTGCCTGACACGCTGCTGAACCGCTTTACTTTGACGGTGCCGGCTGTCGACTTGGAAGTTCTGGTGCCTGGGGCCGCCAATCTGACGATTGTTCCGACCGGCAGCGTGACCGTCGCCAGCGGCGCCATTGCATGCAGTGGGCAGGCCGCCTTCGCCTGGAAACCACGCGCCCGGGATGCGCGACGAGAAGAGACCGTGGTGTCGTGCGACGTGGACACGTTGGCGACAATCCGCTCCGGTGTGGTGGATCTGGCCGTGCGGGCCAACTACAAGGTCGTGCAGGGCGAAATACGCGAATTGCGGCTGGGGCTCCCGGAGGGGATCAGCGTGACGGCCGTGCAGGCGCCGAATCTGGCGAGTTGGAGTCTGGATCCGGCTACGCATGTGCTGCAGGCCATTTTGGCGCGTCCCGCCAGCGCCGATTTTACGCTGGCCATTGGCATGCAAGTACCGTGCGAAGGGTTGCCGTATCAGGCGCTACTGGGTGTGCCCGTGGTGCAGGATGTGCAGCGGCAGCGCGGCCGCTTGGCGTTGGCGGCACCAGAAACGATTCTGTTGCGCTTGCAGGAAAACGCGGGGGCCCTTGCCATCAATACCGCCGATTTCGCCGATCGTGCACGTGTCGCGGCGCAGCAGGCTCAGGAACCTGTACGCCGGGCCTTCCGGTATGACGATCCGGCGGCGGTGAAGGTTCATGTGCGCGCCGAGGCCGTGCAACCTGAGATCCGCGTCACCGAGGCCAGTTCCTTCAGCATCGGCGATGAGCGCAATGTCTTGAGCACCACGCTGGAGCTGACCGTGGCCAAGGCCGGCGTCTTTGCCCTGAAACTCCGCCTGCCGGAGGGATATGATTTTGAAGCGCTGAGCGGACGCGAGATCAGCCATTGGGACGACAGCCGCCGCACCGGACAGGGGGTGGATATCTACTTGAACCGCCGCGTGCTGGGCACCACCTCCATCAATCTCGTCCTGGCGCGCCAATTACGCGGCATCTCCGAAAAGATCGATGTGCCACGGGTAAGTGTCCAGGATGCGGCACGGCATACCGGCCGGATGGCGGTATCGGCGGAACGCGGGGTCAAGCTCGCGGTTGATGAACAGCAGGGGGTCAGTGTGCGCAAGCCGGAGGGGGATAAAGTCACGCCAGCGGCGATTACCTTTGATATCCTGCGACCGCTCTGGCAATTGACGCTCAGCACACAGGTTCAGGCGCCGGTGATCAAACCGGAGATGTTGCACCGGGTGGAGCTGGCGGAAGGGTTGTTGCAGCATCGCGTGCACCTGCGCTATCGCATCGAAAATGCCGGTGTCAAAGTCTTCTACGTGCGGGTGCCGGTCAAGGACGCGACCCTGTCGGTCTCCGGCCGCAATATTGCGCGCGTCAGCCCGCTCACACCGGAAACCGGCGAGACTGGGCGGGTGTGGCAGGTGGAGTTGCATGGCAAGGTGGAGGACGCCTACGCACTCACCTGCCTCTATCAAGAACCGTACGATCCGGCCAGCGGCGGCGTCAGCATCCAGCCCTTTGAAGTCTTGGGCGCCTCCCGGCAGGGTTCATGGCTGGTGATCACCGGTGGCGGACGGGTACAGGTGCAGGCGCGTGGAGCACTGGAGGGCCTGAAAGTCGAGGATGCGCGCAGTCTGCCGGACAGCTTTGGCGCGGGCGATCTTTCGGCTGCCATCCTCTGCTATCGTGCCATGCAGGCGAAATATCGGCTGGATCTCTCCGTGGTACGTCATAGTGCCGCCCAGGTACTGCCCGCCAGCGTGGAGTCAGCCAATTTGGTGACCGTGATCTCCAGCAGTGGCAAGCTCTTGACGCAGGCGACGCTGAGCTTGCGCGTAGGGGAGTTGCGCTTCCTCAAGATCGAGTTGCCCTCGTCCCTGAGTGAGGTCTGGTCGGCGTCCGTCAATGGTGGCGAAGTGGCGGTGGCGCGTGACAATGGCACCGTGAGTGTGCCGCTGGAGCAACTGGCTGCCGGTGCGCTGACGACCGTGACCATCGTCTTTGCCGATCGACTCACCGATGGGCTACGCGGGCATGTGGCATTGCAAGCACCACGCTTTCCGGGACTGCCCTTGCGCGACATTAGCTGGAGCCTCTATGTGCCGCCGGAGAACCGCTACCACCTGCTGAAAGGCGATTTTGATACCGTGGCCACCGGCGAGATCAAGATGTTCTCCAAGGTCGAGTATGAGACCCGCAACAGCGCGTATTATCAGGACAACCTGAATCTGGCGACCCGCAACCTGAAGAGCATTGATGCCCTGCTGAACAGCGGGCAGCGTGTGGAAGCGCAGAAGGCCCTACAGGTCGCAGTGAATGCATCCCAGGCCGAGCAAACTTTGAACGAAGATGCCCGGGTGCAATTCCGTAATGTAGTCCAGCAGCAGGTCAAAATGGGGCTGGTGAACCGTCGCGAGGCGCTGCGCATGGATAACAACATCTTTGATGAGGCCGCGCCACAGACCCAGACCGGCTTCAACGAGGGTAACTTCTCCCAGCAGTTTGCGACTAAGGTGGAGGAGCAGTTGACGCAGCAGGACCGCAAGGGGCTCGACTTGGTGGCGGGCAAGATTGTGGACCAGCAAGCGGCAGCTGCCGGGCAGGCCACGGCCATTCATGTGGCCATGCCAACCCACGGCCGGGAAATGAGTTTCTATCGCGCCATGCAGAGCCAGTTGGGGGGCACGCTGCAACTGGCCTTTGACGTGCGGCGTCCGCCCGCGGTGCTGTCGTGGCTTTCCTTCTGGCCTGTACTGCCGGGCTTCCTGCTGCTGTGGGGCGCCCTCCGCCTGGCCTTGGGGCGCGGCCGCGCGCGTACGTCCGGCCATGCGGCCTGAGGGGACCCTAAACTGCGGAAGGTTGGAGGGTTGGAAGGTTGGAAGATTGAGATACCCCGCGCCTGACATGGGAGATTTGCAC
>CAYSHQ010000130.1:0-6371 GCA_964430835.1 uncultured Lentisphaerales bacterium | reverse complement strand
GGCCGCAGGCGCCGCCGCGCTCCAGGAAGCGCAGCCAGTAGACGCCCTCCTTCTGATAGGGGCGCAGGATCCCCTCCAGCGGGTCGCCGAGCGCCACGGGTTCCATGCGCACGTCGCGGTTATGCTGGGAGGCACGGGTGCGCCAGTCCGGCGGTTCTTCGACGTCCACGCCATCGAGGGCGGTGATGGAGGCGCGCACATAGGGCGCGTAGATGGGCGGGAGGCGGAACGCGCCGGCTTTGCCGCCGTCGCGGGCCTGGCAATCCGCGAAGACCCCGTGCATGGCATCAATGGCGTCCTTGTCCAGCAGCACGGGTTTGCCGTTGCGTTCTAGGAACGAGTTGCCGCAGCGCAGCGCGCGCTGGATCTCGGTGGGGGGGAGCGTGCCGCCGGTGGGGGCTTCGAACTCGAACTCGACGTCGAACCACCCGTCAGCCTCCGGTGCGCGGATGCGTACCACGGGGGTGGCCACGGGGATCTCTTCGTGAAAGCCGGCGATCTTCCCTTCGAGCTGGATCTTCCACCCCAGGCGACGCAGGGCCGGGACGTGGCTGCCGAGGAAGTTCAGCACTTCGCGCGTGCCGGTGAGCGGGGCGAGGTTGCCGCCATGCTCCCCCTGGATGCCGGCTTCGCTCAGGCGCGCCAGCGCGTGCTGTTCGAGCGTGCGGTGGCGCGTGAGGTAGTGCAGCAGATCGTCGGGGTCCGGCAGGCTGAGGGGCCCACCCTTCTCGGGGCCATCCGCCGGGATCTCGTGCGGGCCGTAGACCGCCAGGAGCGTGGCGGCCAGCGAGGCCGGGCTGCCACGCACCACGAGGCGAAAGGTCGGGGTCGCCGCATCCGTGGCGAAGAGGTCGTAGGGTATCTCCTCCACCACGGCGATACTCTTCTTCAGTTCGGGCAGTTCGGTTGTAAGGAAACGGCTGACATCCGGACGCGCGATAACGATCGGTTTTTGGTAGATGCTGTGATAGGGGAGCGGAAGGAGGTTCTCGAGCGGCCAGAGTTGATCGGCACCAAAAACCCACCCTTTGCGACCGCAGACGAGATAAGCCGGAAAGGTGCCCGGACGCAGAAAGGGGAGTTCGGTCTGGGCATATACCAGCAGTTCGCCATTCTCGTGATCGAGATCGATCCGGATCTGTGTGCGCAACGGGGTGGTGTTGACCAGGATCTCGCCCGCACCGGCCACCAGTAAGGCCGCGGTGCGCCGCAGTTCGAGCACATTCAGAAAGTCGGCCGGCCGCATGCGGATCTGGCTGGCGGCGGCGCCGTCGCAGATGTCGTCGAGCACGGCGAGGAGATTCTCCTCCGCCCGCGGGAGTTGGTAGGCCCGGTCGCGGGGCACCTGGTCGAGCGGGAGGAGTTTGCCTGCCATGAGGAAGGCGCAGCCGACTGGGATCTCGCCCCGGGTGAAATCGTCCTGCCACGCGGCGGGCAGCGTGAGCAGCAGGGTGGCGGGGGTGCCGGAGGGGTCGCAACGTATGAAGTCGGTGGGCTGGCGGCTGGCCACCCGGCGGGCATGCCGCAGCTCTTCCTGATATTTCTGCTCGCGCAGCGGGTCGGTGCTGCGGCGCAGTACGGTGATGGCCATGGCCACGATGTGAGCGCAGACCAGCCCCTGGTTCCGGCTGAGGTGGCAGGGGCATTGGTTCTCGAGGATGCCGCCGTCGCTGACGCGGCCACGGGTGCGCAACGCACTGCCGTTGTAAACAATCTCGCCAGAGAGCGTGGGCGGATCGTAGTCCGCCTTCAGAACTCCGCCGCGTTTGACAAGATCCTCGGCTTCCCGAAAGACGCTCGGACCGCCCCATTTCTGGATCGCATTTTGTGTCAGCTTGAAGGCCATGGTTAGCGCCGGGCTGGCTTGAGTACGTGCTGCCGATAGAGCTCCGGGTAGGGGTGCCCCTGCTTCCCGGCGTGCAGTAGGATCTGGGCGCAGGCGTGGGCATCGGAGGCCGCATCGTGGTGGCGCAGCGGAATTTGCAAGTGGCGGGCGACATCCGACAACTTGGCCGGGTGGAGGTTCCAGATGGCGCGGGCCAACTTCACCGTGCAGAGGAAGGGGTGGGGCACTTCTGCCTGTCCGGCCATGTCGCAGCAGGCCCGCAAGACCGAGCGGTCAAAGGCGGCATTGTGCGCGGCGATGAAATCCACCTTCGCGAGCCGCCGGGCCACCTCGGGCCAGAGTTCGCCAAAGGTGGGCTTGTTCCGGACATGCTGCCAGGCGATACCATGCAGATATGTGAAAACGAAGTTCTGACGGGGCGGGCGGATCAGGCTGGTCCAGGTCTCTACGATCTGCTGATCCTGCACGAGCACCACCGATAGCGCACAGGCACTGTCGCGGCCGTAATCAGCCGTCTCAAAGTCCAGCGCGGCAAAGCAACCACTCAGGGTAGGCGCGGCAGCGCGCGCGCTGCGGACCTTCTTGGCGGGTTTTACGGGTGCGGCAGCGATGGCTGATCTCTTCTTTCGTGGTGTGGCAGTCATAATGTTGAGCAACTCCCTTGAGTGCTAAAAGTATGCGCGAGGCGGCGCGGGAAAGCAATCCGGGAACGCACGGATAGGGGCCAGTAATCCGTGTTGTACCTCCCTTGGGGTGTGCTATGCTTATTGCTCTGCGGTTGGACCGCCACAGAGGGAGTAGCTGGCGATGAAACATGGTTGGCAGGATCGGGGTTTGGGCCGTAGTCCGTCTTCTTTATTGGACGATGAAGACCCGTTGCGGGAGAAGCCCATTTATATTGCTGAGCGCAGCGTCCCCCGCCGCTGGCCGAAGCTGGTGCTGGGGGCGGTCGTGGTCCTGCTGGTGCTGATCGGGTTGCTGCCGCGCATCCTGTCGCTGGGGCCATGCCGGAGCCTGATCCTCAAGAAAGTCAACGCGGCGCTCGCGCCCGCCACCTTGGCGGTGGATGACTGGTCGCTACGCTGGTTCGGCGGCATGTCCTTTGCCGGTTTGCGCTTCTCTGATGCCGATCAGGGGGTCGTGGCGCAGGTGGTGAAGATCAACACCTCGGGGGGCTTGGTGGGGTTGCTCCCCGGCGGTCGGCTGAACCTGCATACCATCACCGTGGATGCCCCGCAGGTATCCGTGCAACTGCCGCAGGCGCAACCGCCGCGGACGGGTGCGCCCGGGGAGGTCGATCCGGACGAGTCGGCGCAGGAACCCCCGGTGGCGGCGAAGAAAGCGCCCGGGGTCGCGCCGGGGCGGCTGCGTCAGCTGTGCGGCAAGCTGGCGTTGCAGGGTGGCCGGATCGAAGTTACAGGGGCCGGCACCAACCCCTTCGTGCTGGAGCATCTCTCGGTCCAGGCGGATGTGCGCTCCCTGGAGGCCCCCGTGGCGATCAAAGTGGCGGCCTTTGTCCCTTGGCAGGACGATGCCGGCGTGATCTCGCTGGAGGGCTCCCTGCCGAACCTGAATGCGCTGCTGGTGGCCGGTGCACCTGCGACGGAAGAGCAGTTGCGACTGGAGGTGAAGCAGTTGGACCTGCAGGGGTTCCGCGCCTTGTTCGAGACGCTGACGGGTCAGCCGTGGGTGCGCGGTGGCGTGGCCAACGGTTCCGTGCAACTCATTTATCGCGGCCGCGCAGATCTCCATTTGCTGGCCGATCTGGCCGTGGCGCAGCTTTCGGTGGAACCCCCCGGCAAGCCGGTCTCGCCGCCGGGTGATCTGCGGGTGCAGGCGGACTGCTGGTATGACGACGAGCGGATCAAAATCGATCAGCTCATCTGCTCGTCACCCTGGCTGGCCTTGCAGGGGTCGGGGCAGTTCAGGCTGGCGCCGGATGCCAACGGTCGGCGCATCGGCGATTTGATTGCCCGGGCCGAAGTGGACCTGCCGTCGCTGACGCGCGATTTTGGCTCATTGCTGCAGTTGCGCGACGACTTCCGCGTGGAGCGTGGCTGGCTGCGTCTGGATGCCGCCGTGAATGGCACGGCCGAGGCGTTGGAGCTCCGGGGGGATCTGGTCACCAGCAACCTGGCCTTGCGCTCCGCAGCCGAACTGTTTGTCCTACACCCCGCCCCGCGCATCAAGCTGGATGTCAGCCTGCCGTATGAACAACCGGCGGAGGTGCGCGAACTGCTGGTCGAGCTCCCCTTTGCGCGCCTGTCGGGCAAGGGGCGCATGGATCAGGGCGCGGCTCGCCTGAATCTGGACCTGGCGACTTTTACCAGGGATTTCCGGCGGGTGCTGACCAACTGCCCGACCCTGACCGGCACGTTGCAGGCGGACTGGAAGAGCCTGCCGGATGGTGACCGGGTGGCGATGGAGTTGGCCGCGAGTATCGCGGGGGTGCGGGCGGAGTGGCTGGGGCGCGCGGTGGCGCTCAACCAGGCGAGCCTGCAGTTGACGGGGCGTGTGCCGCTGGTGCATGGCTTGCCGCTGCCGGATGTCGCCGACCTGAAGATAACTGGCACCGGTGAGGCGGGGAGCATTCAGGGGACGGCGGCGCGCATCGTGGTGGTCAGTAATCAGCCGCTGGTGCTGGTGGATGGCCAGTGCCGGGCGGAGTTGGATGTGGCGGCCGTGCGCCGCCTGGCCGGCGCGTTCCTGCCGGCGCTACCCGTGGATGCGGCCTTGGCAGGCAAGGTGGTTTCCGCGATCACGCTGGGGATGCAGAATGGCCAGACCATGTTGCGTATGAATACCGTGCTGCAAGATGCCCGGTTGCTTACCACCGCTTGGGATCTGCGCGAGGAGGACGTGCGATTGAAGCTCTCCTTGGATACGGATTGGCGCAAGGGTGCTTTGCGGATTTTTGATACACGCCTAGTCTCGCAATGCCTCACGCTGGACGTGCCGGAATGGCAGGTGCAACTGCCGCTGGCCGGCCAGCCGCTGGTGATGAAGGGGGATGCCCGCGGCGAGGCCAACCTCGCGGTGGTCTCCGGCTGGCAACGCGCGGGTAAAGCCGGTCAGCCCCCGCAAATCGAAGGAAAATGGACGTTCCAGGCTCAGGGGGTCCAGGATCGCCAGCAGGTGGCGGTGAGCGTGCAGACCACGCTGGATGGCTTTCGTTTCGCGCCGACCAATGCGGTGCCGTTCGTCGAGCCGCATGCAGAACTGGGGCTGAAGGCGGTCCTGCCCGTGGATGGACGCAACATGAGCGTGGAGGTCATCTCCGTCAAGTCGTCGTTGGTGGATCTGGACGCCAAGGGCGAGGTGGAGTCGCCCTTTGTGCGGCCGGGCGTGAATCTGTCCGGGAATACGGGGGTGAATTTCAACAATGTCAACCGGCTGCTGCGTGCGCGCGGCTTCACGGTGCCGGTGCTGGCCGGCCAGAAGATGCGCCCCTTCGCGCTGCGCGGACCGCTGGATGGCGGCCTGACCTCGCTGCTCGCCCTGGGCAAGGGGAACCTGACGTGCTATCTGGAGTCGGCCGGGGCGTTTGGTCTGGTCGCGGCACCTGCGGATGCCCGGTTGACCTTGGCGGACGGGGTCCTGCAGGTGGACTACCAGCCCGCCTTGAATCAGGGGAAGTTTGTCTGCACGCCCAGCCTGGAGGTAACACGGGTGCCGATGCTGATGACCCTGCCGCCCAAAACCCGCTTGCTGCAGAATGTGCAACTTACCCAGGAGATGCTGGATGAAGGGTTGACGCTCCTGCTGCCGCTGTTGCATGGCAGTACCGTGCTGGGGGGGACGGTGGACCTGACCTTCCAGGAGTGCCAGGTGCCGCTGGGGGACTCCATCACGAACGATATGACCTTCCAAGCCGCCCTGACTCTGCATAACGTGCGGCTGACGCCCGCAGGCGCGCTGGCTAAGATCCTGAATATTGCCGGGCATAGCGGGCGCGAGATCTCGATCGCGCAATATGAGATCACGGCGGAATGTCAGCATGGCCGGGTAAAACCTTCGGATCTCGTGTTTCCCTTGGGCGGCACACAGGTCACGCTGGCAGGCTCGGTGGGCTTGAATGGTGCGCTGGCCTATACCGCGGTGGTGCCGCTTTCGCGGGATCTGGTTGGCAAGGATCTGGCCCGCTTTCTGGACGGTGTGGTGTTGCGGGTGCCGATTACCGGCACCATCCTGGCTCCCGCATTTGATCGCAAGGCGCTGGACGGCGAGGTCAAGCGGGTGCTGGGCGAGTCCATGCGCAAGGGCGCGGTGGATTCCATCGGCGGATTGCTGCAGGACCTGAACAAGCCGAAAAAGAAAAAGAAGTAGGACGCCCCGGGCCGTCGGGTAGTTACGCATGAGGGTGGCGACGGGCGGCTATGATCTGGTACTCTACCCGCATGTCTTCTGCAGCGAGGCCTTCTCGATACAGCGTATGGATTCTCATAGGGCGCAGCATGGTGCGGGTGCTGGCGGTGCTGGTGCTTATCGTTGGGCTCGTGGGTATCTGGGTGACCCAGCCGGTCTG
>CAYSHQ010000129.1:0-6375 GCA_964430835.1 uncultured Lentisphaerales bacterium | reverse complement strand
TGGCCGTCCATCCATAGGGATGTGTGAAGCGAAACGGAGCGACCGGCAGGTGAATGGACAGTCGCGGCGAGGCAGAAGAGGAGAGAACAATGAAGAAGGCACTGATCGCCAGTCTGGAGAGCGTCACCTTGCGGAACGTGGCATGGATTGTGTATCGCGCCGTCGACGTGCGGCTCGCGTTCGGTCGTCTCGAAAGCCCGTTCTTCAGAGCCTGCCAGTCAGGTTCGGGACTGTCGAACATGACCCGAGCCGTGGCAAAAGAAGTTGGAGCCGAGATACTCGATGCCGGCGTCGGCGAGTCGTACTCGGCGCGTTATGCAGGTTCACGATCCGTTGTCCCCGGCTAGCAGGGGACCAGATTACGCTGAGCGGCGGCCATCAGGTGATAGACGAGCTTGGCGGCCGTGAACTCCGAGACCCGGCTACCGGGAATCGGTGCCAGCTCCGTCACATCAAAGCCGATCAAGGTACGCCCGGCCAGGACGGTGTCGATCAGGCGCAGCGCGTCATACCAGAACAGGCCGCCGGGCTCCGGCGTGCCGGTCCCGGGCAGCATGGCCGGATCAAACGCATCGAGGTCAAAGCTCAGGTAGATACAGCGCGGAAAGTCTGGTGGTAGCTGCAGGACCGGCGCGGCCCCCTGCATCAGCTCGGCTGCATCGCAGTGCGCAATGGCCTGTTGCTGGCGAAAGAGCGCTTCCTCCTTGGACAGGCTGCGCACGCCCAGTTGAAAGAGGGGGACGCCCAGTTCGACAATCCGGCGCATCACGCAGGCATGGCTCAGCGGGTTGCCCTCGTAGGAGGTCCGCAGATCCGCGTGGGCATCGAACTGCACGACGCCAAACGCGGTGCCACGCGCTACTAGGGCCTGCACCGCCCCCAGCGTAACCGTGTGTTCGCCCCCCAGCACGACCGGCAGGCGGCCTTTGCCCAGGGCCGCGCTCACGCGCGCTGCAATCTGCTGCAGTACCAGGGGCGTGGGCGTGGCGCAATCCACCGCAGGGCCCGTATAAATGCCGGCGCGCCCCGGCTCGCCCGCACCGTCGTACACTTCCAGATACTGCGAGGCCGCCAGCAGCGCCCCCGGCCCGGCAGCCGTGCCCTGGCCGTACGAGACGCTATGTTCCAGCGGCACGGGGATGATCTCAACGTGCGCCTGTTCCGGCGGAACAAGCGGCAGATCGGAAGCCAGGAAGGCAGGCAGGGGATTATTCATCAGGAGAGCCGGTTCTTGAAATCCCCGTAGTCGAACGAGCGCACCACGCGCAGGTTCTTCTGGGCCGGATCCCAGGTGGCGATGGTGGGCATACGCAGGCCATTCAGATGATTATTCTTCACCATGGTGAAGTTCGCCATGTCCTGGAAAACCAACCGGTCGCCAATCCGCAACGGCGCATCAAACGAATACTCGCCGATCACATCGCCGGAGAAACAGGAGAGCCCGGCCAGGCGGCAGGTCCAGCTCTTCCGGCGCGGCAGGTCGGCCCCCAGCACCAGCGGCCGGTACGGCAGTTCCAGCACATCCGGCATGTGCGCCGCCGCCGAGATGTCCAGCACCACCACCGGCAGGTCAGCCGGCACAATTTCCAGCACCGAAGCCACCAGCACCCCGGCATTCAGCGCCACGGCCTCACCCGGATCCAGATAAACGGTGCGCACCGGATGCGCCTGCCGGAACGCGGCGAACACACGACAGAAGCGCTCCACATCATAGTCCCCGGCCGTCAGCCGGTGGCCCCCCGTGAAACTCAGCCACTGCATACGGGGGAAGAATTCGCCAAAGCGATCTTCGGCCGCCTTCAGCATACGTTCAAACATGCCGGCATTCTGCTCGCCCATCTTATGAAAGCAGAACCCCTCGATCCCATCCAGCGCCAGCCGGTCCATCTCCCGCCGCCGGATCCCCAGGCGCGCCCCGTAGATGCCCAGGCTGAAAATCTCCCGCTCTGCCTCGGAATACTCCGGGTTCAGGCGCAACCCCGGACTGAGCGGGCGCGCTGCGGCAGCCAGCTTGGCGCGAAAGCGGTCCCATTGCGCATAGGCATTGAAGATCACGGCCGTGCTGTAGGGCTGCAGTTCCTGAATATCCGCCTCCGAATACGCGGGTGCCATGACATGCACCTCGCCGCCCATCTCCTCGTGCCCTAGCCGCGCCTCATAGACCGAGCCAGCGCTGACCCCATCGAGATACCAGCGCAGCATCGGATAGACCCCGAACAACGCGAAAGACTTCTGCGACAGCAGGATCTGACACCCCACGCGCTGCTTGACGTCGGAAAGCAACTCCAGATTCCGGCGGAGCGCCCCAAGGTCCAGGATGTAGGCGGGTGTCGCAAGGCTTGCGAGATCCAACCCGTCCAATAAAGGATAGTCCTCTTTTGCCATGTCGTCATTCTATGCGGCCGCCCGACGATTGCCAAGTGCAGGATTGCAGAGGGGTAAAAACATTGGTCTTGTCTCCCGCCGCCGAAAGCGCTAAATTGATCGTCCTGTTTTTTAGCGGAAAGGCATCAGGGCATGAAGAAGGACATCCATCCCAAATACGAGACGGCGAGCATTACCTGCGCGTGCGGTAAGGTCATGCAGACGCGCTCGACGGTCGCAGAAATGTCGGTCAACACCTGCTCGGCCTGCCACCCGTATTTCACCGGTCAGCAGACGCTCCTTGAT
The DNA here is from genome assembly GCA_964430835.1 of uncultured Lentisphaerales bacterium. Lineage (GTDB taxonomy): Bacteria > Verrucomicrobiota > Kiritimatiellia > RFP12 > CAIWXQ01 > CAIWXQ01. The sequence continues at coordinate 3,705 of CAYSHQ010000129.1, read as the reverse complement.
ACCGAAGGGCGTGTGGACCAGTTCATGAAGCGCTACGGGATCCGCAAGAAGTAGATTTCTCGTTTCGAGAAATCCATGATCGAACGGCGGCAGATCGAGCGGATGCTGGAACGCATGCAGGCGGTGGAATCCGCTCTGGCCGATCCCGCCGTGCTCGGTAATCCACGTCTGTTGCGCCAAAAAGTGCGGGAACACGCAGCTTACAAGCGGCTGGACACCCTGGCTACCGACTATTTCCGTATCTTGGACGAGATCCCTTCGAGTCGCGATCTGGCGCAGGATGAATCCGCCGATCCCGGACTACGCGCCATGGCGCGGGCGGAAGTAGCGGAGCTTGAGGCCCGGCTCCCGCAAACCGAGCGCGACGTACTCTACGCGCTGCTCCCTCCGGATCCGGCGGATACGCGCAACGCCGTGGTCGAGATCCGTGCCGGCACCGGCGGCGACGAAGCCGCACTCTTTGCTGGCGATCTCTTCCGCATGTACAACCGCTATTGCGAAGCACGCGGGTGGAAGATCAGCGTGCTGGACTCCAGCGCCAGCGACCTGGGCGGCTATAAGGATATGGTCTGCCTGGTCACCGGTGCCGGCGCCTATGGCATGCTCCGCTTCGAAAGCGGCGGGCATCGCGTGCAACGGGTCCCGGCCACCGAAGCGCAAGGGCGCATCCACACCTCCGCTGCCACGGTCGGCGTCTTCCCCGAGGCCGAGGAGGAGGATGAGATCGACATCCCCGCCGGAGAACTGCGCGTGGACATCTTTTGCGCCGGCGGCAAGGGCGGCCAGGGCGTGAATACCACCTACTCTGCGGTGCGCATCACCCATCTCCCCTCCGGGCTGGTGGCACAATGCCAGGACGAACGCTCCCAGATCCGTAACAAGGAGAAGGCCTTGGGCGTGTTGCGCTCGCGCCTGCTGGACCAGCGCCGCCAGGCCGAGGCCGCCAAGCAGGGAAAGACCCGCCGCGACCTGATTGGCTCCGGCGATCGCAGCCAGCGCATCCGGACTTATAACTTCCCGCAGAACCGGATGACCGACCATCGCATCAACCTGACCCTCTACAGCCTCGACCGGATCGTAGAAGGGGCGCTCGACATGCTCTTCGAAGCGCTCCAGCGCCACGACCTCGGGCAGCGCCTCGAATCCGAGCTCGGCATCACCGGCCTCGCCGCGCCGACCAACACACTTGGCGCGGACAACGAGTAATTACGGCAGCTGCACGCCAATGCGGTAAAAGATCGTCGGCGACGCCACATTCGTGAGGGGCAACGCCGTAACCGTGCCGGTTCCCGCCTGATAGGCCCCCAGCGGCAGCCAGTTGGTAGACCAGAGGTTGGTCACATACAGCACCGCATAGCTGCGATTGGTCAGCGCCGGCGTGAACCAGACACTATTCGTACTGATTTCCGCAACCTGCAGGACGGAAGTCGCGTTGGTCGGATCCGTCCCGGCCACGTATTCCGCCCAGTTGCTGAGACCATCGTGATCCGAATCGTCCAGTGCGGCGGCATTAAAGCCGCCATTCGTCAGCCCATAGTGCGCGAGCCACCACTGCGGCGTACTGTTGGTCGCCAGCAGCGCGCTAAACCAGAGCTGCAGTGCACGCGGCGTCGTCATGGTGCAGGCCAACTGGTTGCTGGTGATCGTGGCGCCGTTGGTCTGGCCGCTCCACCCCCCCACCGTGTAATAGGTGGCAGGCGCGGCCGTGGCCAGCAGATTACTGCCCCGCCCGTACCAGCCAGTCGCCGGCGCGACCGTGCCATGGGCACCCGCCGCCACCTGCCACCAGTAGTTCGTCTGCCACAGCCACGTCACGGTGGCCGCATTGGTCAGCGTGAGCGTCAGATTGGTGGCGCTGAGCTGCGTATAGGCATTGCCCGCCACCGTGGCCCCGACGCAGACATACTGCGTCCCCACGCCGCCCGTCACCGGCGAGTTGGTGACCCACTGCGACAGGGTCGCGCCCCAGTTGGTGCCCAGCGTGCCCGGCGTGGCACCGCCATACAAAGAAGCGACGGTCACGCTCAGCGGCACGTTGGCCGTAGTGATGCCTTCGGAGCCATAGCCCTGCCAGGTTCCATTGGCATATGCGCGCACCCGATACGCATAGGTACCAGACGCTTTGCCCGTAACGGCATAGGTGGTGTCCGTTATGCCGGACGCCAGCGTGCTCCAGCCGCCATAGCCCGCCAGCTCTATACCCGTCAGCGCGATGTCATCCAGCGCAAAACCGAAGCCCGGAAAAGTGTCCCACCCGAAGCAATATTCAAAATTGGCCACAAAGCGCAACAAACACCAATCCCCCGCATTGATGCCCTGCGCGTTCATCGTGGCATAGGCATACGACCTGAGACTCCATGGATCTATATATCCATCATACGTCCCCAACGTCTGCCAGGTGTTGCCACCATCCTTGGAAATCTGACATTTCAAATAGCCATCCCCCGCATTGAGATGCGAGAGCAGGTAAAAGGAGATGGCGCTGTTCGTGCTGACCCGAAACGGGGTACGCAGGGTCAAGGTTTGCACAGAAGAGCCCCACTTGCCGTTATATAATTGATGCATAGCGTAGGAATATGTGCTAGCACGCGCCCCACCAGTATCACGCGTAACGGTGCCGCCCAAATACCAGTTAGCGTACATCGCATCTTCATCTTCCGCGCCGTCGGCCAAGTTCGTAAGCGTAACCGGCGCCCCTTCCTGCAGTTCATACTGTGTGGTTTGTGCGGCCGCCGGCCAGGAAACGGAGAAATTGCCGGCATTGGTCGTCTGGCTGCCCACACTCGTCTTCAGCGACGCCAGGTTGCAGGTCATGGTACTGCCAGCGGCGGAGAAACTGCTTAATGTGTTGTAGGAATAACTGGCCGCACTGAGGGTACGATTATAGTCGGAACCGTTCTGGTACAGCATGGCGTTGGCACTTTGATTGCCGGTCTGATCGCGAAACCCGCCCGGCAAGCCGCTCGTACTGGTCCACACGTCACCGGCTTCCGATGCCGGTGAACTCGCCCCCAGCGAATCGTTGCCATCCGCCTCTTCGAGCTTCACAACCGGATGGGGCCACGGTCCCAAATCATTGTTCGCGCTTTTGCTATCCACATGGTAGATCAGCACGCCGGGATAGATTTGATCACTGTTGTCAAAGCCGGTCTTAGCGCGGTTCTCCACCAAAAAGTACTCGCCATTCATCATGCCATCGCGCAGCAGCTTCACATCGCTGTGGTCTTCCACGCTGGTCAAGGTCAGGCCGTTTAGGGAGTGCACAGGCACGGGATTCACAAAACCCAAAAAACACTTGGACCAGGCATCCAAGTGGGCGGGCTTGGTCCCATACGTCCCGTTCCAGGTACCGCCCGCCATCAGGCTCCAATTTCCCAGGCCTTGCGTCAAATTGCTATAATCATACAGATCGGGCAAACCAAAGAAATGCCCCATTTCATGGCAGACCACCCCGATGCGGGTAATGCTACTGCCGCCTGCACCGCGCAAGGCCGGTTCGGTATGGTAGCGATACATTTTCTTGCTGTTTTTTGTAACTACAACACTCATGGAGCCCTTATGCGACCAGATGCAGGTGCTCGGGTTTCCGGTGTATTCCTGTCCGTAGCCGGAATGAATAATCGTCAGGCAATCGATCCAGTTATCCGCATCCGAATCCCCCAGGGAGAAGTCGAACCCCGCCGTGGCCGCCGCCGCAATGGCATC
>CAYSHQ010000128.1:0-6403 GCA_964430835.1 uncultured Lentisphaerales bacterium | reverse complement strand
CCAAATGTGCGACACCGGCACCGCCAGCTCGATGTGTCCCATACGCTGGCGGCGCACGCGCGAGACCGTGACTTCCACGCCGCAGCGGTCGCACACCACGCCCTTGTGCTTGATGCGCTTGTACTTGCCGCAGGCGCACTCCCAGTCCCGCGTCGGACCGAAAATGCGTTCGCAGAAGAGCCCGTCGCGCTCTGGGCGATACGTACGGTAGTTGATCGTCTCCGGGTTCTTGACCTCGCCGTGACTCCACGAACGAATCGTTTCCGGTGACGCCAGATTGATGCTGACCGCATCGTACTGGCCTACTTCCATCATGTTGAACAATTCACGTGCTGCGTAGGGGTTCAAAGTCGGCCTCCCGTTTGCCGTGGTCGAAATAATCAGATGGTGGGTTGCTCCGCAGGCACACTCTGCCCGCCCAGCAACTTCATGTCCAGGCCGAGCCCGCGCAGCTCGTGCATCAATACCGAGAAGGACTCCGGCATGCCCGCTTCCAGCGTGTTCTGGCCCTTGACAATGGACTCGTAGATGCGGGTGCGCCCGGCTACGTCATCGCTCTTGACAGTGAGCAACTCCTGCAGCGCATAGGCTACGCCGTAGGCTTCCAACGCCCAGACTTCCATCTCGCCCATACGCTGACCGCCGTATTGGGCTTTACCACCCAGCGGCTGCTGCGTAACCAGCGAATACGGACCCGTCGCACGCGCATGGATCTTGTCCGTGACCAGGTGATGGAGCTTGAGCATGTAGATCTCGCCCACCACCACGCGCTGATCAAACGGCTCGCCGGTACGGCCATCGTAGAGGACGGACTTGCCATCCTCGCAGATCCACGCCCGGTCGCCATCGACCTTCTCCTGCACTTTGCGCGCATCCAGCATCATCCGGTCAATGGCCTCTTCCGGCACGCCATCGAACACCGGGCTGGCGGCATACATGCCGAGCACCCGACAGGCCATCCCGAGACAGGTCTCGAAGAGCTGACCCAGATTCATACGGGACGGCACGCCCAGCGGATTCAGCACAATGTCGACTGGTGTGCCATCCGGCAGGAACGGCATCTCGCAATCCGGCACGATCTTCGCGACCACGCCCTTGTTGCCGTGACGGCCCGCGAGCTTGTCACCCACCGAGAGGTTCTTCTTACTGGCGATGTAGACGCGCACCTGCTTGATGACGCCACCCTCGTCGAGAATCCCCTCGATTTCATCGAACTCGCTGCCGCTCTGGCTTTCGAGCTCGGTGAACTTCGGGCGATACTCGTCAATGATCTCCTCGATCTTCTGTTGGACCGGACTGCTTTCGATCTGGATATGACTATGCGCGAGAGCCAGCTTGGCCAGCAGCATCTTGGTGATCTTGCGATTGGCCGGGATGATGATCTCTCCGGTCTCGACATCCAGCACATCCAGCGGGATCTTCTCGCCCAGCAGGATGTTGCTGAGCGCGGTCGTCAGCTGGTCCTCAATCTCGACGCGGCGGCGCTTGCGATCCTCTTCGATGTCGCGGATCTGCTTCTTCTCCTCGGCGGTCGGCAGCCCCTGCGGCGCAGCTGCGGGCGCAGCCGGCGGCGTGGGCCGACGCTGATCCTGCTGCTGCGAGGTCACCTTGACATCCATGACAATGCCATACGTGCCACTGGGCACGGTCAGCGATGTATCGCGGACATCGGCGGCCTTTTCACCGAAGATGGCGCGCAACAAGCGCTCCTCGGGGGCCAGTTCGGTCTCACTCTTGGGCGTGATCTTGCCAACCAGGATGTCACCGGGGCGCACTTCCGCGCCGATGCGCACCACGCCGTCGGAGCCCAGGTTCTTCAGGGCCTCCTCACCGACGTTGGGAATATCGCGTGTGATCTCCTCGGGGCCGAGCTTGGTATCGCGGGCGCCGACTTCAAACTCCTGAATGTGCACCGAGGTGAAGACGTCGTCGCGGACCACGCGCTCGCTGACCAGAATGGCGTCCTCGAAGTTGTAGCCGCTCCACGGCATGAAGGCAACCAAGAGGTTCTTACCGATGGCCAACTCGCCGTCACTCGTCGCGGGTCCGTCGGCCAGCACATCGCCCTTGCGCACCTTCTGCCCGCGGCGCACCACCGGCCGCTGGTTGAAGCACGTACCGGCATTTGACCGCCGGAATTTCTGCAGGGTATAGCGATGCACCCCCTTGGCCTTCTTGGTGCGATTGGCCGGCAAGGTGCCATCGTCCGTCACCACGACCTCCGTGGCCGAGACATACGCCACCGCACCCGCCTCTTCAGCCAGCACGGTCACGCATGAGTCCGCCGCGGCCCGTCGTTCCAGGCCGGTCGCGACATAGGGGCGTTGCGTCTGCAACAGTGGCACAGCCTGGCGCATCATGTTCGCGCCCATCAACGCCCGGTTGGCGTCGTCGTGCTCGAGGAACGGAATGAGCCCGGCGGCGATACTGACCACCTGAGTCGGTGCCACGTCCATATACTGGACCTTGGCCGGCTCCACCTCCAGGAACTCCGCCATGTAGCGGACGGTGACCTTCTCACCCGCAAAACGGCCATCCGCCGCCAGCGGCGCATTGGCCTGCGCAATGACAAATTTCTCTTCCTGGTCTGCCGCGAGGTAGTGGACCTTGTCCGTGACCTTGCCATGGCGCACCACGCGGTATGGGCTTTCAATAAAGCCAAAATCATTCACACGGGCGTAAATACAGAGTGACGAGATCAGACCGATGTTCGGGCCTTCCGGCGTCTCAATCGGACAGATGCGGCCGTAGTGCGAACTGTGCACGTCGCGCACTTCGAAACCAGCGCGCTCGCGGCTGAGACCGCCCGGGCCGAGGGCCGACAGGCGGCGCTTATGGGCCAGACCGCTCAACGGGTTGGTCTGATCCATGAACTGGCTGAGCTGGCTGCGGCCAAAAAAGTCCTGCACGACCGCCGACAACGACTTGCTGTTGACCAGGCGCGCGGGCGACAACACGCCGGTGGCCGGATCAAAGAGTGTCATGCGTTCGCGGATCAAGCGCTCCGTGCGGCCCAAGCCGACGCGGCACTGGTTTTCCAACAACTCACCCGCGGTACGGATGCGACGGCTGCCCAAGTGGTCAATGTCGTCCACCACAGCGCGGCCCATGCGGATATCCAGCAGATGCCGGATGGCCTCAACCACTTCGATACCCGTGACTTCGCTCTTCTTGTTGCCTTCCTCGGCCTCCGTCAACGTGCGACGGTCATCGGGGACGCGCCCCACCAGACCCAGCTTCTGGTTGATCTTGTGACGGCCGACGCGCCCCAGGTCATACCGGCGCGGATCGAAAAAGAGGCGCTTAATCAGCTGCTTGGCATTAGAAGCCGTGGCGGGATCACCGGGACGCAGGCGATGGTAGATCTCCTTCAGAGCATCCTCTTCGCCGCGGGTCGGATCCTGCCGCATGGTCTTGACCAGGATGCCGTCGTCCCAGGAGACATCCACCACGTCCACCTTGGCAAAACCGGCGGCCGCCATCTGCTGCAGCACGGCTTCGGTTACGGGCTCGTAGCGGCGGGCCAGCACGGCCTGCGAATCCACATCCACCACATCGTCCTTGAAAATCAAATGCTCCAGCTCCGCGTCCGTATGGGCCGCCTTGACGTCCAGCGAGCGGAACTTGGCATAATTGCGCAAAATGCTCTCGTCGGTACCGAACCCGAGCGTGCGCAGGAACATGGTCGCATGAAACTTGCGGCGCCGGCGCCGACGGTCCATGTAGACCCACATGACATCACTGGTGTCGAACTGGATCTCGATCCAGGAGCCACGGTCCGGAATCAGCCGCACGGAATAGAGCGACTGCCCGTTGGGATGAATAGTGCGTTCGGAACAGATGCCGGGCGAACGGTGCAACTGGCTAACAATCACGCGCTCGGCGCCATTGACGACAAACGCGCCGTCGCGGGTCATGAGCGGCACTTCGCCCATGTAGACGTCTTCTTCCCGGATCTCATCGCCGTCTTTCAGGCGGAACGTCGCATGCAGCGGCGCAGCGTAGGTATCCCCTTCGGCCAACGCCTCGAGCGCCGCCATCTTCGGCTCGGACAGCTCGTACTTAACGAAGTCCAGGGTGTACCGGCCATCGTAGCTATCAATCGGGAAGACTTCCCGGAAGATGGATTGCAACCCCTTGTTCTCGCGCCTTCCCGGCGGCACATCGAGCTGCAGGAAGTCCGCATAGGACTTGGTCTGAATCTCGATCAGGTCGGGCGGCTGGGCGACGGCCTTCAGCTTGCCGAAATCTTTGCGTTCTACCATCGGCTCACCTCGCTACGGGCGTTCACGCCGGAAATGCAACGAAAAGGGGGAAGGGCCGCCCGGGCGTTGAAACGGGCGGCCCTGCACAACGAAGACGCAACCGGAGTCGCGTTACTTCACATCGACCTTGGCGCCGGCCTTCTCGAGCTGATCCTTCAGCTTGGCGGCCTCGTCCTTGCTCACACCCGTCTTCACGGGCTTCGGAGCGCCTTCGACCAGGTCCTTGGCGTCCTTGAGGCCCAGACCGGTGATCGCGCGCACTTCCTTAATGGCGGCGATCTTGTTCGAACCGCCATCCAAGAGGATGACGTCAAACTCGGTCTTCTCCTCGACCGGAGCGGCAGCGGCGGCCGGAGCGGCAGCCACGGCGGCGGCCGGCGCAGCGGCCGTGACACCCAGACGCTGTTCCAACGCCTTGACCAGCTTGGAGAGATCCAGCACGGTCAGCGTCTCAACCCAGTCAATTAATTCCTTCATCTTGCCATTGACTTCCACTTTGACTTCATCGCTCATTGTTCTTCTCCTCTTTCTTCCATCCGGGCTTTTCAGGCCGCTTTGCTCTTCTTTTCCTCAACCGCTTTCAGGACATACAGCAGGCTCAGCACCTTCTGGTTGAACACACCAACCAGTTGCATCATCGGCGCGGCCAGGGTACCGACGAACAGACCGAGCATCACTTCGCGCGGCGGTACCTTGGACAACGCGTCAACGTCGGCTATACCGAGAACCTTGCCGTCGAGGCAAGCGCCCTTGATCGCGGCCTTGTCATGCGCTTTGACAAACTTCATCAGCACTTTGGCGACTTCCGAGGCATCCCCCGTACCCGCCACCAAAGCCGTGGACCCCGTCAGGAACGGAGCCACGCTCTCCCAGCCCAGCTGGGTGGCGACACGATTCAGATAGGTGTTCTTGACCACCTGCACCTTGGCGTGCAGCGGCGCCATCGCACGGCGCAGCTCGGTGAGCTCCGCCACCTTCAGGCCGCCGTACTTCAGGACAAACACATAGTCTGCGGACTCCACGCGCTGCGTGATTTCCTTCAGAATGGAATTCTTCTCCGGTCTCATGGCATCTCTCTCCCGGTTACTCCTTGGCCACAGCCAAGGCAACACGCACGCCAACACCCATGGTGGAGCTCACCGTGCAGCTCCGGATAAACGCACCCTTTGTACCCGCCGGCTTCTCCGCCTGAATGGCGTCGAGCACCGCCTGGATGTTACCCACCAGACGCGCGGCTTCAAAGCTCAACTTGCCGCAGAGCACGCCGACGTTGCCGTTGCGATCCATGCGGAACTCGACCTTGCCACCCTTGGCCGCGATCACGGCCGGACCGATATCATCGGTCACCGTGCCGGTCTTGGGGTTCGGCATCAGGCCTCGCGGACCCAGCACACGACCCAGCTTACGGACTTCCTTCATGGCGTCCGTCGTGGAGATGGCTACGTCGAAATCCAGCCAGCCGCTCTTCATCTTCTCGATCAGGTCTTCGAAACCCACCGTGTCCGCACCTGCCGCCTTGGCGGCATCCGCCTGGGCACCGGTGGCAAAGACTGCGACCCGCACCGCCTTGCCGGTGCCGTGGGGCAGGCTCACCGTGCCGCGCACGGTCTGATCGGACTTCTTGGTGTCCACGCCCAACCGCAGCGCCACCTCGACGGTCTCGTCGAACTTGGCGGCCGGATGAGCCTTCACAAACGCCACCGCCTCATCGAGGCTGACCGAAGTCTGGGGCGCCTTCTTCTTAATCTCAAGATACTTTTTGCCGTGGTTTGCCATGGTTCGGATCTCCCCGCCTACTCCGTCACATCCACGCCCATACTGCGGGCCGTACCCTCAACCATGCGCATGGCCGCCTCTTCCGAGGAGGCATTGAGGTCCTGCTGCTTCAGCTTCGCAATCTCACGGACCTGCGCCTTGGTCACCTTGCCAACCTTTTCGCGGTTCGGCACACCCGAGCCCTTGGCCAAACCCGCAGCGCGCTTCAGCAGCGCCGAGGCCGGTGGACTCTTCATGATGAAGGTAAAGCTGCGGTCGCCATAGACCGTGATTACCACGGGGATCACCAAGCCCGCCTTATCCTGCGTCTTGGCGTTAAAATCCTTACAGAATGCCATGATATTGACACCCTGCGAGCCCAG
>CAYSHQ010000127.1:0-6426 GCA_964430835.1 uncultured Lentisphaerales bacterium | reverse complement strand
TCCGGCCTACTGAACGCAACTCTGTAATGAAACAGGGATGCGCCCGGCGCTTCCTTCGCGCTTGTTCCGTTCTTCTGCTTCTGGCATGCTACCGGCATGTATGTTTGTACAGAAACACCGGGTGGGGCGCGCTCGCTGCTCCTGTTTGTTCTGCGGGTCGTAATCCGCTGCATCTACCGCATCCGGTCGCTGGGGCTTGAGAACCTCCCGGCCGGGGGTGCGCTGCTGGTCTGTAACCATGTCTCCTACGTGGACGCGCTGGTACTGCTGGCCGTATGCCCACGACCGGTCCGGTTCCTTGCCTATGAGGCGTTTCACAAGAAGTGGTGGCTCGGCTGGGCGTTCCGGCACCTGGGTGTCATCCCCATTTCGCCGCGGCATGCCAAGGATGCCATTCAGCGGGCAAGCGCCCAGATGAGCCAAGGTGAGCTGGTCTGTGTCTTTCAGGAAGGGGAAATAACGCGAACGGGTACGGTATTGACGATCCACAAGGGGTTTGAGCTGATGGCGCGGCGTGCCGGGGTCCCGGTGGTGCCGGTCTTTCTCGGATCGTTGTGGGGGTCGATCTTCTCCTATGCCAACCGGCGCTTCCTCTGGAAGCTGCCGCGGCGCTTGCCGTATGCCGTCACGGTGAGTTTTGGCAGGCCGATTACCGCAGCCGAGGCCACTAGTGCCCGCATCCGGCAGGAGTTGCTGGATGAAGGGGAGCGTGCCTTTCAGTTGCGCCCGGAGTTGCAACGGCATGTGGGGGCGATGGTCGTGCGGTCGCTGGCCCGGCATCCCTGGAAGACGCTGGTGGTGGACTATTTCCCGGTGCGCCATGCGCTCTCGCGTGGCATGGTCCTGGCAATGGCCGTGGTACTGGCCCGGCGCTGGCGGCGTACCATGCCGGGCCGGCGCATCGGTATTGTGCTGCCGCCGGGGATCGGGGGGACGCTGGCTAACCTGGGCGTGGTGCTGGCCGATAAGAGCCCCGTCAACCTGAACTTCACCATGGGGCTACCGCCGCTGAAGCCTGTCTGCGGCAGGCCGGACTGGAGACCATCCTGAGCGCGCCGACGCTGCAGGCCAAATGCAAGGAGTTCCCCTGGCCGACGCAGACCACGGATCTGGGCGCGGAGATCCAGGCCTGTGACAAGCTCGCGGTGCTGGGGTGGCTGGCGCTGATCTTTCTGCTGCCGTCGTCCTGGTTGGTCCGCTTGTTGGGCGTGCCCAGCGAGGGTGACCGGCAGGAGGCGGCCCTGCTCTTTACCAGCGGTTCTTCGGGCGAGCCCAAGGGGGTGCCGCTGAGCCATCGGAATATCATCAGCAACGTCCTACAGGTGGCAGATGTGGACATTATTGGCTCCGGCGACGCCGTGCTCTCCTGTCTGCCGTTGTTTCACAGCTTTGGGTTCACCACCAACCTCTGGTTCCCGATTCTGCACGGCAACCGGTTCATCACGGTGCCTTCGCCGCTGGATACCAAGCGCACGGCGGAAGCCATTCAGCATGAGCACGCCGCCATTCTGATGAGTGCACCGACTTTCCTGCGCCCGTATCTGAAGCGCGTGGAGCCGGACCAACTACGGTCGCTACGCGGGATCATGGCGGGCGCGGAGAAGTTGCCGCCGGAGTTGGAGCAAGCCTTCCGGGAGCGGTTTGGCGTGCCGATCTTCGAGGGGTACGGGCTTACGGAGACCAGCCCGGTGGTCTCCGTCAATCTGCCGGATCCGGCGATCCCGACCAGCACGGCCGGGCCCCAGCATGGTAACCGGCCAGGGAGTGTGGGGCGGTTGATGCCTGGCATGACCGCCCGGATTGTCCAACCGGAGAGCGGTGCGGCGCTTTCGCTCTTTGATACCGGTTTGCTGCTGCTGCGCGGACCGAATGTGTTTGGCGGCTATCTCAACAATCCGCAGAAGACGGCCGCTGTGCTGCAGGACGGGTGGTTCAACACCGGCGACCTGGCCCGCTTTGATGAAGAGGGTTTTCTGTTTATTGAGGGGCGGCTCTCGCGCTTCTCGAAGATTGGCGGCGAGATGGTGCCGCATGGCACGGTGGAGCAGATCATCATCGAGGCATTCCACCTGCCGGTGGAGGATGGGCAGCCGGTGGCCGTGGTGGGGGTGGCGGATCCGGTCAAAGGCGAGGGGTTGGTGCTCTTGACGACGGCGGCGATTACGGCGGAGGCGCTACACGCTAAAATGGCGGCGGCGGGGGTGTCGAATCTCTGGATTCCGCGCGTCATTCACCAAGTGGCGAAGATTCCCACTCTGGCCACGGGGAAGGTGGACCAGCAGGCGTGCAGGCAGCTAGCGGAACGGGTCTGAGTGCCCGTAGTGGTGACGCCGATGGGGGCGGGGAGCGCTGCGGTTAGGCAGCGGGAGGATCGGTCCTGCTCTCAGCGCTGTAAGGGGGGGAGGTGGCGGCGGGGGGGCGTGCTGTCGGGGTCGAGGAACGCGCCGTCGTTCTGGCGGCGACGCCAGGCGAAGTAGCCTGCCATGGCGATGCCGCCGAGCGCGACCAAGCCGATCACAAGGCCGGCGGTGCGCCAGTTCGAACTACCGGCTTTCGGGGCAGCCGGTTCCGGTGTGTAGCTGGTGGGGTCCGGCTGGGCGACGGCGGCCGTGAGGTTGGTGGCAGGTGGTGGCGGCGGCGGCGGCGGGGCGGGCGGCAGGGAGGCAAAAGCCCGGTTAAGTGCCTCGGCGGCGGCCTTGTCACGCGCCTTGCCCAGGTTCTGCGCGCTGCCGCAGACCACCACAAAGACCCGGCGGTCGTTGCGCTTGGCCGTGACAATGGAGGAGTAGCCGCCGGCCAGGATGTAGCCGGTCTTCAGGCCATCCACGCCGGGCGAGGACGCCATCAGGCGATGGTTATGGTTGCGCATCACGAACAAGGGGTTGGCGCGGAAGGTGCGCTCCTTCGTCGCGGTGTATTGGAGCACATCCGGGTGGGCGCTGACCAGGGCGCGCGCCAGGATGGAGAGGTCGCGCGGCGTGGAGGAGTCGATCTCCTGCGCGGTGCGCGGCGGGGTGGGGGGGAGCCCGTGGCAGGAGTAGAAGCGGGTATGCGTCATGCCGAGGGCCTGGGCTTTCTGGTTCATCAACTCCACGAAGGCGGCCTGCGAGCCGGCGACATGGATGGCGAGCGCGCCGGCTGCGTCATTGGCGGACTGCACCATCAGGGCGTAGATGAGCTCCTCGACGGTAAAGACTTCGCCTTCCTTGAGGTAGACCTGCGATCCGCCCAGCTTGGTGACCTCGGCGATGGTGGTAATCGGATCCGTCAACCGCACGGACCCCTGCTGCACGCGGTCAAGCACCACGAAGAGGTTCATCAGCTTAATTACGCTGGCGGGGAAGACGGTGGCATCGGCGTTATCCTCGATGAGCACCTTGCCCGTGGCGCCATCCACGGCGATCAGCCCGAGGTAGGGATCACGGGAGATGACCGGGACGCCGCGGATCGAGGTCGGCCGGGCAGCGGCCTTGGCGGGGGCTGCGGCGGCCTTGGGCGCCGGTTTGCCGGATGTTTTCCGGGTGGTCTCCGCGCTGGCGGGAAGGATGGTGAGGAGGGTGGCGACAAGTACGCCTAGGACGATTTTCATGCGTGTGATCGGCTCCGGTTCGGTTGGGACGGCTCTGGGTTCTACAACGGGCGGGTATATTTGCGCTTCTGCGCGCCGGAGTCAAGCAAGGTTGGGGGGGGGGGGCTGGAACTACGGGAGTTGGAAGAATGGAAGACTGGAAGACTGGAAGAACGGAAGATTGGGCAACCGCGCCCCAGCATGACCAGTTCACACACACTGCTTGCAATTGCTATCGGGATCGAGCGCGAGCGAAACGTGTGTCGTTGCAGGCGGACGGAGAATTCAGTACGCTGCTGCCCTATGCCATTACTGGAAATAGAGAATCTGGTGGTTGAGTATGCGCGGGCTGGCGGTCCGCCGGTCCGGGCGCTGCGCGCGGTGTCGTTGCAGGTGGATGCCGGGGAGACGCTGGGCGTGGTGGGGGAGAGCGGGTGTGGCAAGTCCACGCTGGCCAAGGCGATTGTCGGGCTGGTTCGGCCCTCTAGTGGACAGATCCGGTATAACGGCGTGGCGGTGGCGCATCGCCACGGGGCGGGGCGGGCGGCGTATTGCCGCCAGGTGCAGATGGTCTTTCAAGATGCGACCGGGTCGCTGAACCCCCGGATGACGGTGGCGGCGATGCTGGACGAGGTGCGCCGGGTGCATCATGTGGCCGTTGGGGAGGATCGGCATCAGGCGGCGGAGGCGATGGTGCGATTGCTGGCGCAGGTAGGGTTGCCGGCGGAGACGGCGGCGGCCTATCCGCGGGAACTCAGCGGCGGGCAATGTCAACGCGTGAGTCTGGCCCGGTGCCTGGCGTTGGCACCGCGGGTGCTGGTGGCGGACGAGCCGGTATCGGCGTTGGATGTCTCGGTGCAGGCGCGCGTGCTGAATCTGCTACGCGAACTGCAGCAACGTTTGAAATTGGCGTTGGTGCTGGTTTCGCATGATCTGGCCGTGGTGCGCACGGTTTGCGACCGGGTCTGTGTGTTGCATGAGGGTGTCGTGGTGGAACAGGGGGACGTGCGGGCGATCTTCGAGCAGCCCGCGCACCCCTACACGCGGACGCTGCTGGCGGCCGTGCCGGATGTGGATCGTGCGTTGCAGGCGCGGGCGGCGTCGGCGTGCGGCACGGCTGGGTGAGGGCACCGCCGGGCGCATCCCTGTTTCACTTACTTGGGCCATTTGGCAGGGGAAGACAGAGGCATTTCTGATAGCCACAAAAGGCACAAAAGGCACTTTTGTGTTTTTTGTGCATTTTGTGGCCAACTCTTGGCGCGTGGTGCTCCTGTCATCCAGGCGTTCCAGTCCGTAAAACAGTCAGTGAAACAGGGATGCGCCCGGCGCCGCCCCCCCCCTATTTTCTGAGCGTGACCGCGACGGGTGGTTTATGGCAGAATAACCGCAATTGTATGCCGTGTCAGGGATAACAACAGGAGCGTAGGGTATGGATAGCCGGAAAAAGAGCGGGCGTCGGGTGGAAATGACCGCAGAGTCGTTGTTTGAGGATTTTAGCTGGCATTTGCGCTATACCTTGGCCAAGGACCGCTTCAATGCCACGGACCATGATCGGTATACGGCGCTGGCCTGGGCGGTGCGCGACCGGCTTGTGGAGCGGTGGTCCCTGACCCGGCAGACCCACCGGGGGCGGAACGTTAAGCGCATCTACTATCTTTCGTTGGAGTTCCTGATCGGCCGCCTGCTGGGGAATAACGTCATCAACCTGCAGATGGAAGAAGTCTGTCGGCAGGCGATGGCGGACGCGGGGCTGGATTGGGATGTGCTGCGTGACTATGAGACCGATGCCGGCTTGGGCAACGGCGGCTTGGGGCGCCTGGCGGCCTGCTTCCTGGATTCTATGTCCACGCTGAATCTGCCGTCCATGGGTTATGGGTTGCGGTACAATTACGGCATTTTCAAGCAGAAGATTGTCAATGGCTGCCAGCTGGAAGAGCCGGATCACTGGCTGAAGAAGGGGTATCCCTGGGAGATCGTGCGGCCGGAGCATACCCAGACGGTGCCGTTCGAGGGGCGGGTGGAGGCCGTCACGCTGGAAGGGCGCACGGAGTGGCGTTGGGTGGACGCCAAGCCGGTGCTGGGGGTGCCGTATGATTTGCCGATCGTGGGGTACGGCGGGAAGGTAGTCAACACGCTGCGCCTCTGGTCCGCGCAGGCTACGGACGAGTTCAACTTTGACGATTTCAACAGCGGTTCGTATGTGGCGGCCGTGGAAAACAAGGTGCTGGCCGAGAACCTGACGAAGGTGCTCTACCCGAACGACAATGTGTTGGAGGGGAAGGAACTGCGCCTCCGGCAGCAGTTCTTCTTTGTGTCGTGCACCTTGCAGGACATCCTGCGCCGGTTCCGCGCGGATGGGAACCATTGGACGGCGCTGCCGGACAAGGTGTTTGTGCAGTTGAATGAGACGCACCCGGCGCTGGCGATCCCGGAGATGATGCGCCTGCTGGTGGATGGGGAACGGATGGACTGGGATGCCGCCTGGCGCATTACCTGTTCCTGCATGGGGTACACCAATCATACGATTCTGCCGGAGGCGTTGGAGCGTTGGAGCGTGCCGCTGATGGAACGGTTGCTGCCGCGTCATCTGCAGATCATCTATGAGATTAACGGACGGCATCTGTTGCGGATCTCGGCGGCCTATCCGGGCGACGTGGAGCGGCTGCAGCGGATGAGCCTGATCGAGGAGGGTGGGGAGCGTTTTGTGCGCATGGCCTACCTGGCGATTGTCGGCTCATCGTCCACCAATGGCGTAGCGAAGCTGCACACCGAGATCTTGCGCAAGACGCTCTTCAAGGACTTCTACGAGATGTTCCCGGGGCGGTTTAGTAACAAGACCAATGGCATTACGCAGCGCC
>CAYSHQ010000126.1:0-6445 GCA_964430835.1 uncultured Lentisphaerales bacterium | reverse complement strand
CTAGCTTCCGCCCGGCGGGGAGTACGCAGAACCAGGTTTTCAGGAAAAGACCATGCGACCGCGTGCTGGCAAAACCGCCGCCTGCTACGCTCTGCGGAATCGCTGGACAAATGAGGGCCGTGCCGATCCGCGACCGCTAGACGGTTACGAGCAACGCATCAGGCGCTGCACACCAGATCCCTTGTCGTCACAACTCGTTGCCCAGCAACGGAAAAAAATGGTGGAGGCGGGGGGAGTTGAACCCCCGTCCGAAACCGAGTCACTCTAGCATCTACGCGCGTGTCCCGTTGTTTCGTCTTGCTGGGCGGCATGACAACGAGCAAACGCGCCGCACAGCAGAGCAACCACGAAAGCTACAAGCGGTATGACCCGGCTACTCGGTCAAGCGCAGGACCTGCTGTCGTCGCTCCGACCCGCCTAGCAGACATCAGCGGCGGAACGTCGAGGCTTAATTAGGCCGCGAGAGCCAGTTCTTCGTTGGCTGTTGAATCTTTTCCCGGATTTTTAACGAGGCCAACCAGGATTCCTCGGCGCGCAACTGGAGCTTCAACGATCCCGTCGAAACCGGTCGCCCCCAAAAACATTGATTATTATGCGCCGCCGTGGCGGGAAACGCAAGAGGATTAGCGGGGGGTGCATGGTTGCCTTTTGCGTCGGCTTTCCGTATGCTCTCCGGCATGCAACACCGAATTGTCGTAGTCGGCTATTTTGAAGTGAACTGCGTGGTGCTCTGGCAGGACCCGGCACAGGCGTGGATCGTGGACCCGGGCGCGGATGCCAAGCGCATCCGCGACTTCCTGCGGCGGGAGAAGCTGCAGGTGGCGCACTACATCGGCACACACGGGCACGTGGACCATCTCTCGGCACTCAACGACCTGCTGACCACCCACCCCGCGCCCGTCTATCTGCATGGCGCGGATGCGGCGTGGGCCTTCTCGTCGATCAACCAGATTCCGCCGGCCTACCCGGCACCCCCGCAGCGACCGGCCACGCTGCAGACCGAACTCGCGGAAGGGTCCAGCTTGTCCGCCGGAGGGCTCACGGCCCCCCTCTCCACCACCCCCGCCGACCCCGCTGGGGGCGCCTGCCTCTACGTCGAGCGGCAGAAACTCCGCTTATCCGGCGACCCCCTTTTTGCGGGCTCGGTGGGGCGCACGGATCTGCCGGGCAGTGACGGCCGCCAGTTGCAACGCTCGTTGAAGAAACTGCTGGCGCTGCCCGATGACACGCAGATTATTGCCGGGCACGGTCCGCAGACTAACATGGGACAGGAGCGCCAGACGAATCCCCACCTGCAAGACTAGCGCTGCTGCAAGACTAGCGCACCTGCAAGACTAGCGCTGCTGCTCGCTGGCAATGATTTCCAGCATGCGCCCCATGACGGCGGCGGTCTCGCCCTGGCTGCGCTGCACGGCCTGGCAGAGCCCCGCCAGATCGGCGCAGCGGTGCAACGTGGTCATACGCGACTTTTCCATGACGGAGCGACGCTCCTTCAGGCTGGCCACGATTTCCTCAAGCTCCACGATGCGCTGTTCGGCGCGCGACAGCATGCGGCGCGTGTAGAGCAACTGCCCGATCGTCTGATCACGACTCAGGTCGACATCGTCCACGCTCATCCCGTCCGGGATCGGGACGAGGACCTCCTTGGCACACGCCGTGCAATTGGCCAAGAGCCCTGCGCCACGGCAGTCAATACAGAGGTTATGTCCACAATGCGGACAATTAAAAGCGATATCGGTCAGGCGCGTCCGGTCCTCTGAAGGTTCCACCGCGTGGATCTTCTGCGTTTGCCCGAACTGCTTTGCTGGTGTTGTCATCCCGTCCTCCCCGGTGCAAACCGCCCCCGGCGACTGGCCGGGGCGACCCGATTCCAGGCGACACGATGCCAGACCGTTACGCCTTGGTGATCTTATCCCGCTTGATGCAGGAGGTACAAACGGTGCGCCGCACGGACGCGCCGTTCTCTTTCACGCGCACGCTCTGCAAATTGGGGAGAAACCGGCGCTTATTGATGCCGCTGGTATGCATACCGATACCGCCCTTGTACTTGGCGAGACCGTGCCGCACAATGGTGTTGCCCACGCGAGGGCCCTTACCGCAGATATCACAAACCCTGGACATGATAATACTCTCCTCGGAAAAGGGAGGGATAATAGCATCCCGCCTGCTCGCTCGCAAGTGTCATTTGCAATCAATTGCCTACTACAAAGAACGCTACAAAGAACCGTCCCGCAGGCGGGCGGCTACGCGCTGCAAACGGGCGGCCACGCGTTCCCGGCCGAGCAGCACCAGCAGCTCGAAGAGCCCCGGGCCATCGCTGAGGCCGGAAACCGCCACGCGCACCGGGTGCACCATCCCCCCCAGCCCCACGGAGCGTTCCTCGCCCATGGTACGCAGCACCGCCTCCGTGGCAGCGTGATCAAAGACGGGCAGCGCCGCAAAACCGGCCGCCACCGCCTCCAACAGATCCACTACCCCGGGCCCGTGCAAGCGCTTCTCCACGGACTTGGCGTCGAAGGGGTATTCCTCCTGGAAGAAATAGACACAATTCCCCGGGATCTCGGCGAAGAACTTGGTACGCGGCTGCACCAGGGCCATGATGCCCAGGCGTTCCGCCACCGGCAGATCCTCGCGCCACCAGCCGCCGGCGCGCACCCGCGTCTCAAACTCGGCGGCAAACAACGCGAGCGGCAGGTTCCGGATATACTCGCCGTTCATCCAGGTCAGCTTCTTGAGGTCGAAGCGCGCCGCGCTGGACTTGCAGCGCTCCAAGGTGAAGGCGGCCACCATCTCGTCGCGGGTCATGACCTCGCGGTCCTCACCCGGCGCCCAGCCCAGCAGCGCGAGGAAGTTGAAGAGCGCGTCCGGCAGGTACCCCTGATCGCGAAATTCCCCGACAAACGCCGCGCCGTCCCGCTTGGAATACGGCTTGCCCATGGCATTAACGATCATCGGGAGGTGCGCGTACTGCGGCGGCTCCACGCCCATGGCGCGGAAGATCTGGATGTGCTTGAAGGTGTTTTCGACATGATCATCCCCGCGGATGATGTGCGTGATGCGCATATCGATGTCGTCAATCACGTTGGCCAAGTGAAAGACGGGGTTGCCATCCGAGCGCACAATCACGAAGTCCTGGGTGTCCTCGGCCTTCTTGCGGATCGTCCCTTTGACCAGGTCGTGGTATTCCACACGCCCCTCCTTGGGCATGCGGAAGATGATGCACTCGCCCTTCCCTTCTTTGTTCTCGCGGAAGGCATACCCCTGACGCACCAACTCCTCAGCCGCGGCCAGGTGCCGGTCCCGCTGGGCCGACTGGTAAACCGGCGCCTCGTCATACGTCAGCCCCAGCCAGTCCATGACCGCGAGCAGCGTATTAATGGCCTCGGGGGTAGAGCGTTCCCGATCAGTATCCTCCACCCGCAGCAGAAACTTGCCGCCGAGATGCCGCGCGAAGAGCCAGTTGAAGATCGCGGCGCGGATGTTGCCAATATGCACATTCCCCGTGGGACTGGGCGCAAAACGAACACGTACAGACATAAACCACCTTGTCAAAGAGGGCTCAAGACGGGAGCCGGTTATTGCGGCCGTTGCCCGGCCAACCCCTCGACGGCCACGACCGGCGCGCCTTTCCAGAGGCTTTCGATGGCGTAATAGGCGCGCGCCTCCGGCGTGAAGATGTGGACCACGGCATCGAGGCAATCCACCACCACCCAGCCGCTCTCCGGCAGGCCGGAGCGCCGTGCCACCAGGCCGCGCTCCTTCATATGATGCTGCACCTCGGTCGTCAGGGCCTTGAGGTGCGGTGCCGACGTGCCGGTTGCCACCACACAATAGTCGGTCAGGGTCGAGATGCCGCGCACATCCAGCACGCAGATATCCTTACCCAGCCGTTCGCCCAGCGCCAGCGCCGCTTCGCGCGCGAGTTCCAATGAGTTGTTAATGACCGTCTCCTTGCCTGGCATCGGGATGGCCGTACAGCCCCTTCTGCCGGATATACTGTTCCACCGTTGCGGGTACAAGATAGCGGATTGTACGGTTCTCGGCAACCCGGCGGCGAATCTCACTGGAGGATAATTCGCACAACCGGCCGCGGATCACACTGGAGAGCAGGCGTTCCGGCCAGGGCGAGGGCAACGACAACTCAGCCGCACGCAGGGGCCGGTCGATCCCCGGACGGTCCACCACGACGAACGGGCAGATGGCCAGCAGATCGCGGACCCGGCGCCACAGGTGCAACTCGCGCAGCGAGTCCATGCCAATAATGAAATGGGGCTCGAGCTCCGAATAGCGCAGACGGAAGGCCGTCATCGTATCCACCGCATAGGAGACCCCGCCGCGTTCCAGTTCCAGCGTGCAAACACCCAGTCCCGGGTCATCAGTCACGGCGAGGCGCACCATCGCCAGGCGATCTGCCGCGGGTGCCAGTCCGGCCGGCTTCTTGTGCGGCGGCTTATGGCACGGCATCAACAGCACGCGCTTCAGGCCGCACGTCTCCCGCACGGTCTGCGCCAGCAGCAGATGGCCGATATGCACCGGATTAAACGTGCCGCCCAATATGCCGATCTTCTCCACGTCACCCCACTCCGCTCGCGCACCCGCACGTTCGGCTACGGGTGCGTCTTACCGCCGCCTGCGGTCCCCTCACAGCACCATCCGCACACCGTCCACGGCGCGCAGCTCGCGATCCAGTCGCACCAATTCCTCGCGATCCTGTACGCGCACGCTCACCTGCCACGAACGGAATTTGCCCCCGCTGGAGGCCTTCCCCGGCTGCAGCGCGGCGGTCACCTCGGAGCGCGCCAGCACCTGCTGCAGCTGCGCCTCCCCCTGGAAATCGCCGACCACAATAATCCGGAAATGACACTCTGCGGGATAGATCGAGGACGGATCCACCGCCGCCCACCCCTCCGCCGACGCCCCGGACGATGCACTAGTTTCCCCATTCGTTTTCACGGCGCCTACTATACCCACGCCCTTGCCAGAAATGCAACCGGGGAATCGCAGAACATGGCAAATGTGCGCGTTTTCGCGGAAACAAGCAGTTCCCTGCGATCCCGGGAGGGAACGCGATATCAATCGGTGCTTGCTGAATCAAGTGCCATCAATGTGTGTGAATTGGTCATGCCTGCGCGAGGTTGGCCAATCTTCCAGTCTTCCATTCTTCCAACTCCCGCAGTTTGAGAACTACCGTTTCGGCTGGCGAGGGGGGCGCGTTTTCAGTATCGTTGCCTTTGAATGCTGCCACGACCGCGAATGTTGAAGTCAGCCATGCACCACCCCCTGCCATGAAACGCTTTCTGCCAGCTGCCGCCGCAATTTGCCGTTGCTGTGAGCGCCCGGCACCGCCGCTGGCGCTCAGCTGTCCGTATTGCAGCGAGGAGCTCCCGCAACGGCGCTGGCGCCTGTGGCTCGGCGTGCTCGTCCCGGCGGTGGCCGCGTGCGGCGCCATCCTGTTGCTTCTGTGCCGCGGCGGCCTGAGCATGCCTGGGCCGTTCACGCTACCTGGTGGCCTGCTGGTCGCCGGCGGCACCGGATTAGCCCTGCTCCCCCCGGACTGGCTGGGCGTAGCCGGCGCCACCCGCCGCATACGTTTGTGGCAGCTCTTGCCCCGGTATGCCGGGGGGCTGGCCCTGACCCTGGCCACAACCCTGACCCTCTGCGCCATCCGTGCGCCGACACCATGGACACCCGCCACCACCGCGCTGGCGACCATTACGGGGCTCGCGATCCTCCCGGCCCCCGTCCTGCTGGGACTCTCCTGGCACCCCCTCGCGGCTGGCCTGCTACTGGCGGCCGGCATAGGGATGGCGGCGTAGACCACTAAAGAATTACGACACGACTAAATTCTATCCTTGCGCAACTCGTTTGTTTGGTGTGGAATACACGACGTGGCCGATGCTGGAGCCCGTTGCTCCGGTTTACCCGGTCGCCAATTACCCTGTCATAACCACGGACCCCATTACCATGCGCTGGACACGTGCACTGATCTCGACCCTTCGTGATGACCCGCAAGAAGCGGAAATTGTCAGCCACAAACTGATGTTGCGCTCCGCCCTGATCCGCAAGCTCTCGGGCGGGCTGTACACCTTCCTGCCGCTGGGGCTGCGCGCGCTGCGCAAAGTTGAGCGCATTGTCCGCGAAGAGATGAACCGCGCCGGCGCGCTCGAGATCCTGATGCCCGCGCTGCAACCATCCGAGCTCTGGGAGCAGTCCGGCCGGCTGTCCGCCATGGGGCCGACCATGTTCAAGCTCAAGGATCGTGCGGAGCGGTTGATGGCGCTGGGCCCCACGCACGAGGAGGTGGTGACCGATCTGATCACGCGCGAGATCAACTCCTACCGCCAGCTCCCCTGCACCGTTTACCAGGTCCAGACAAAGTTCCGTGATGAGATCCGCCCGCGCTTCGGCCTGATGCGCGCCAAGGAGTTCATCATGAAGGACGCCT
>CAYSHQ010000125.1:0-6452 GCA_964430835.1 uncultured Lentisphaerales bacterium | reverse complement strand
AACATCGCGGCCATTCGATCCAACTCCGTCTTACGCACCAGACTTTCTTGTTCATGCAGCCGCGTTGGTGGGATAGCCCCTGCTGATGCGAGTTTGGCGGTGAGAACTTCCAGCGCACGCGTTTCTCAGCGCAGCAGCTCTGCCACCTTTTGCGAGAGGTCGGCGCGGCTGAACGGTTTTTGCAGGAAGGCCTGCGCCCCGTTTTCCAGCAGCTCCCGGGCTTCGCCGTCGATGCTATAGCCGGAAGAAACCAGCACCTTGACAGCCGGGTTAATGGTCCGCAGCGCGTCCAGCGCCTCCCGTCCCCCCATACGCGGCATCACCACATCCAGAATCACCAATGCGATTTCCTGCCAGTGGGCACGGTAATAAGCGACCGCCTCCACCCCATCCACGCAGGAGACGACCTCGTAGCCGAGATGGCGCAGCATCGACTCGCCCAGCGACCGAATGAGCTCTTCATCATCCGCCAGGAGTAGCTGCGCCTTGGCGTGCGCCGCAGGCACGGCCGCCGGGGCGGCCGCGACCGGCACCGGGGCCACCTCTTCCAGCTGCGGGAGATAGATCGTAAAGGTCGTCCCGTGGCCGGGTGCACTGCGCACAGTAATCGCACCCAGATGATTCACCACGGTCCCATGTACCGAAGCGAGCCCCAGCCCGACGCCTTTCCCGACCTCCTTGGTGGTAAAGAACGGCTCAAACAGATGCTGCTGCACCTCGGGGGGCATGCCGACACCCGAATCCGTGACGCGCAGTAACCAGTACGGCCCGACCTTGACACCCAAAGCCGCAGCCTCGGGCTCGCTGAGCGCAACGGCTGCTGCCTCAAACACCAGTTGCCCCCCGGCCGACATGGCATCGCGGGCATTCAAACTGAGATTCAACAGCATCTGCTGCAGTTGCGTCGCATCCCCCAGCACCATGGCGCGAGCGTCGGGGAAATGCCGTTGGATCGTGATCCGCTTATCGATGGTCCGCTCCAGCAAGGTGATGATTTCACCAATGAGCACATGCAGATCCACGGGCTGGAGCTGGTACTTCCCCTTGCGGGCAAAAGCCAGGAGCTGCGCGGTCAGGTCAGCGCAGCGCTGCGCGGCCTTAATGATCTGCGCGGCGTAGCGCCGGGACGGCTCGTCCGTGAGCGAATTTTCCAGCATTTCGGCAAAGCCCAGCACCCCGGCCAACTGGTTATTGAAGTTATGCGCGACCCCGCCCGCCAACTGGCCAAGGCTGGTGAGCTTCTCGGCCTGGCGCAGCCGCTCCTCCATGGTCTTGCGCCCGGTAATGTCGATCAGGCACCCTCTGACCAAGGAAGCGTGGCCCTGTGGGTTGCGTTGCGCGACCTCACCACTCACAGCCAGCCAGTGGATCGTGCCATCCGGCCAGATGACGCGAAAATCAAACTGGTACTTGTCGGCCCCACCAGGCTGGAGCGCCTCAGCAATGATCCGCTTCGAATAGTCCCGGTCATCCGGGTGGGTTGCGTTCAGAAACGTCTCCAGGCGCCAGGGATCCTGGGGGGGCAAGCCATAGAGCGCATCGTGATTGCGCGAACGTGTCATCGTGTTTTGGCTGACGTCGAACTCCCAGATAGCCACACCCGCCATCTCGGTACTCAAGCGGGTGCGTTCTTCACTGAGTCGCAGCGCCTCCTTGTCTTGCGTGCGCTCCGTAATGTCAATCATGCTGCCAATATAGCGCCCGGTCCGCTGCCCATGCCCATCCAGGAGCGGGCGCCCCCGCGAGAGGATGGTGCGCCAGGTGCCCCGGGGCCCGGCGATGCGAAACTCGTAACTGAATTCGCCATCCTGGAGAACGGCCTCCGCCAGCACGCGCTCGGCATGGGCCAGGTCTTCCGGGCAAACAAGCTGTCGCCAGGTCGCATACGACATCGGCTGGCTGTGGGGCACGATCCCGAACAAGGTCCACAGTTCGTCGTTCCACTCCGCTGCGCCGGTCTTAGAGTCCCACTCCCACACGCCGGGGTTGCCGGTCTCCAAGGCGAATTTCAGTTTCAGCACCTGGGCATCCCGGCTGGCCTGCAACTGTTGTTGCATCTGCTGAAACGCCAGATCCTGCTGCAGAACATCTCGAAATTGCTGTAAGAGTCGCTCGTGCTGCGGACGGAACGGATTCGCGTGGTAATCGAGGGCGCAGAGCGTGCCAAAGGGACGGCCATCCGGAAAGTTCAGGGGGAAACCGAGATAGGCGATCATCCCTAGTTTGATGTCGGGGTTCTGGGCCCAGTGCGGGTCGCGGGTTGCGTCGGGGATCAGCAGCTTCTGTTGCGTCTTAATGACCGTCTCGCAATACAAGCCATCCCAATGTTCTTTGGCACCCGCCGGGTATGGATTGTGGGCCGAGGCGCTGGTAATGAAGACTTCCATTTGGTGCAGATCGGTCCGCATAATCAAGACGGCCGGCACGGCTAGCAGCTCCGCCAGCAAGTCGGCGATCTTCTGCCACTTCGGGATCAGGGGGTCCAACAGCGCATCTGCCTGACACTCACTCATGGTGGTCTAAACCCAAAACGTACTAGCCCGTCCTCGCGTACATCCCCACGGCCACCCCGGCCGCACACCTGCCTACAGGAGGTACCGCCCAAGCCCATTTCATGGCCGCAGCATGGCAGAAATGCTCAAAGAAGTCCAGCGTCGCGGCACGACCGGGGGGCGATTCGAGCGCATCTGCATTTCAGTGACTTACTGCAATCAGTAGTCCCAACAAGGCGGTGCCAATAGGGCGCAAGGCAAGGACACGTGTTCGGCTCGGCGGGAGCCTCGCCCTCCCGGAGCGGTAAGGGTGAGCGGTACGCGGCTTGGTTCTGGGTGGGAGGGCGAACCTCCCGGTGAGCCGCACAGAAGAAGCAAATTATTTGCCTGTAACTTCAGGCAGTCGGAAAGACTTCTTGCTTCAAAATCGTAATCATAATCCTCCGCTTATGCTACACTTCACGCACATGCATTCACCTGGCTGCGGCGCACCGGCCGCACCAGACCACTGCAGCGACGATGAACACCAGGCGTCTCGTCGCTTCATTCGCAGGAGCCCCATCATGAACCGACCACTCGGCATCCTCTTCGTCGCCCTGCTGTTTGGCTGTGGCGCGCTACCGGCCGCGCGCAGCCAGCAGGTGGCGGTCGAGGAGTTCACACTGACCAATGGGATGCACTTCCTGCTTGTGCCGCGGCGCGATCAGCCCAACGTCATCAGCGCGGGCTGGCTGGCTAAGGTGGGGAGCGCCAACGAGCGCCCCGGTATCACCGGCCTCAGCCACTTCTTCGAACACCTGATGTTCAAAGGGACGGACACCATTGGCACACGCGATCCGGCCCGCGACGCCCGCTTCCGCGCCGAGCAGCAAGCGCTCCGGGAGGAGATCAACCGGATCGTCTGGTCCCGTCAATATGCCCGCTTCCGGCGAGGCGAGATCACCGACCCCTGGAACCCGACCAACGACACGCCGGATCTGCGCGTACTGCGCGGCCAACTCAACGCGCTCATCCAGACGCAACAAGGGCGCGGCGCAGGCGGCGCGGCCGCCGGCACCATCGTCAAAGACGAGTTCGCCCAGCTCTACACCCAGGCGGGTGGGAGCGGCTTGAACGCCTTCACCAGCGCGGATCTGACCTGCTACTTTTGCACCGTCCCGGCCAATAAGCTGGAACTCTGGGCCTGGCTGGAGAGCGATCGCCTGCGCAACAGCGTCTTCCGGGAGTTCTATTCCGAGCGCGACGTGGTCCACGAGGAGCGCCGCCTGCGCACCGAGAGCACGCCGACCGGCCGCCTTCAGGAGCAGTTCGATACGCTCTTCTGGGGCGCCAGCAGCTATGCCTGGCCCGTCATCGGCTGGCCGAGCGACCTGCAAAGCTACTCGCTGGCCCAGGCGCAGGAGTACTGGGACACCTACTACCGCCCCGGCAACCTGACCGGCATCGTGGTGGGCGACTTCGACCCCGACCAGGCCAAACGCCTGCTGACGGCCTATTTTGCGCGGCTGGCACCGGGCACGCAGCGCCCCCCCCCGGTAGTCACACTGGCCGTCGGGCAACGGGCGGAACAACGGCTCAACGCCGTGGGGGATTTTCCCTCGGCCATTGAAATCCGCTATCACACCGTGCCGGCCGGCCACGCCGACAGCTATGCGCTCGATGTGCTGAGCGAGCTCCTCAACGAACGAACCGGCCGACTCTACCGCGGCCTGGTGGAAGGGCGCAAGCTCGCCACCCACGCCCGCGCAACCTCCGAAGCCCGGAAGCTGGCTGGCTATTTCGCCTTTGAGGCCGAGACCCAGGGTGAGGCCACCCCGGAGATGCTGGAAACGGCCTGGTACGAAGAGCTCGCGACCCTGCAACAGCAGCCGTTACCCGAACGGGAACTGCGCAAGGTCAAAAACCGCATTGCCGCAGGTAACTTCCGCCGCCTGGAAAGCAATATGTCGTTGCTCGTGCAACTCGCTTTTGCCGAGGCCCTGCTGACCTGGCAGGAGCTCAATGACAGCCCGAAGAAGTACGAGGCCGTCACCGCCGACGACATACAACGCGTCGCCCGCCGCTATTTTGCACCGGCCCAGCGCAACGTGGCCAGCTTCCGCCGCGAAACCAAACCGCGTACCACTGCGCCGTAAGCCGGACTTATCTCATTTCATCAGGAGTGCACCATGCGACCTTTGTCATTTTCTCCCCGCCGACCGCCTTGCCCGATGCTGCCCGCGCTTCTGCTGCTCATAGGGCTACCGGCGGCGGCCGCAACCGGCACAAACCGCACCGCCGCGGCCGCCGCCCAAGCGCCGGCCGCACCCCCCAGCGCAGCTCCCAGCGCCATTCCCCCGCGACCGGAACAGCTCGTCTTTCCGCCGCTCGCGTTCCAGCCGCCCAACCGGGAGACGTACCGCCGCGTGCTGCCCGACGGCACCGTGGTCTACCTCGCGCCCGCGCACGAGTTTCCCCTCGTGACGCTCGCCTTCACCTTCAAGGGCGGCACCTCCCTCGATCCTGCCGACGTGCCCGGACTCGCCAGCATGACGGCACAGATGGTACGCGAAGGCGGCACACAAAAATTGCCACCGGCCGCGCTCGACGAAACGCTCGATTTCCTGGCAACGATCGTGAGCGTCGGCGCCGACGCCACCTTCACCACCGCCACGCTCAACAGCCTGACCAACAACTTCGCCGAGAGCCTCGAACTCTTCCTCGACATGCTGCGCCAACCGGCCTTTGAGTCCGGGCGCCTCGCGAGCGCCAAAGCCCGCCTGATCGAAGGACTCAAGCAGCGCAACGATGACGCCTCGTCCCTGCTCAATCGTGAGTGGAATCAACTCCTCTATGGCCCCGACCACTTTGCCGCGCGGGAGCCCACCGACGGCAGCGTCGCCCGGATCACCCGGGACCGCCTCATCGCGCTGCACCAGCAGATCTTCCACCCCGGCAACCTGATCATCGCCGTGACCGGTGACTTTGATGAGCCTGCCATGCTAGCCACGCTCACCCAGGCGCTCGCCGGCTGGGAACGGGGCGCGCGGGCAGCGGATCCGCAACCGCCCACGCACGTGCTGACGCCCGGCCTCTACCACGTCGCCAAGTCGATCCCTCAAGGAAAAGTGGCCATCGGCATGCGTACGATCCGCCGCGATGACCCCGACGCGCTGGCGCTGCAGTTGCTCAACTATATTCTGGGCAGCGGCGGGTTCACCAGCCGTCTCATGCAGCAGGTGCGCAGCAATGAAGGGTTGGCGTACTCGGTTCGCTCCACGCTGACGCCAGAAGTCTATTACCCCGGCGAATTCCGCGCGAGCTTTGCCAGCAAGAATCCCAGCGTCGCACGTGCCACCCGCATTGTGCTCGATCAGATCCGCGCCCTCCGCGAAACCGTCGTCAGCGCCAGTGAACTGGCGACCGCCCAGCAGAGCGCGATCGAAACCTTCCCGCGGCGGTTTGAGAACAAAACCGCGCTGCTGCAGCTTTTTGTGAACGACGAGTGGACCGCGCGCCCCAACGATTATTGGCAGACCTATCGCGACCGCGTGCGGGCCATAACCCGCGAAGAACTCCTGCGCGTAGCCCAGAAACATCTGGATCCGGCGAAGATGGCAATTCTGGTGGCAGGCGACTGGAACGAAATCGCCGGCGGCGAGCCCAGCGCGCGCGCCAGCATGCGTGACTTTTTTGGCGGCGCCGTCCAGCACCTCCCGCCACGCGACCCGCTGACCCTCGAGCCGCTCCCCGCACCGGCAAAATAGGGGCGATAAACCTTCTTCCCCCTGAAATAAAGGCGTCGCGACGCAGATCGCGACAACGAGCAACGGGGCCTGCGGCGCCGCAGCTCCCCGGTGGGCTGGCCCTGCCGGCAGCAAAGATCCAGGCAAAGAGCAAAAGAAGCGAACTCCTCAGGATATCTAGCATGGTCTTTTCCTGAAGCGCCACCTAACGCAGGCTGGCTGTAGTAAGGGCTTT
>CAYSHQ010000124.1:0-6495 GCA_964430835.1 uncultured Lentisphaerales bacterium | reverse complement strand
GGCGATGGCCACGCGCTGCTGTTCGCCGCCGGAGAGTTCCAGCGGTGTGTGGCTCATGCGGTCAGCCAGCCCCACGCAGGTGAGCAGCTCGGCCGCACGGCTCCGCGCGCGGGTATGGTTCTCGCCCAGCGCCATGGCCGGGAGCAGCACGTTCTCCACCACATCCATCTCCGGCAGCAGGTGGTAGGATTGGAAGACAAAGCCAATCTGGCGGGCGCGCAGCAGGCTGCGGGCGCGGGAGCGCAGCGCATAGATGGACTGGCCGTCCATGCGGATCTCCCCCTGGTCCGGCCGGTCGAGACCCCCGAGCAGGTGCAGCAGCGTGCTCTTGCCCGTGCCGCTGCGGCCGATGATGGCGACACGCTCGCCGACGCCGACCGTGAAGGAGGCCCCCTGCAACACATGCACGGTCTTGTGGGGGAGGATATAGCGCTTGTGCAGATTGGCAGCGGTCAGGAGTGTTTCCATGGTGGGGGCCCTATTCCTTCCGCAATGCTTGTACCGGGTCCATGCGCGCAGCGCGCCAGGCCGGGAAGAAGCTGGCCAGCGAACAGAAGACGATCACCGCTACGGCCACTTGCGCGATCTCTGCCGGAATCACACGCCACGGGATGCGGTCCAGGCCGTAAATGCTCTTGGGGAAGACCGGTACACCGCATTGCGCCAGCAGCTCCACGATATTCTGGAGGTTGAAGAGGACCAGATAGGCCAACCCGATCCCCAGCAGCGTCCCCAGGAAACATTGGATCCAGCCATACAGCACAAAGGTCCAGAGGATCTGCTGGGAAGAGAAGCCCAGCGCCTTGAGCAGTCCGATCTCGTCGGTCTTCTGCACGGTGATGATGATCAGGGTGACGATAATGCAGAAGATGGCCACAATGGTGATGGCCGCCAGCAGGAAGACCATCATGTTTTTTTCCACGGCCAGGGCGCCGAAGAGGTCGCGATCAATGGTCTGCCAGGTGCGCACGATGTATTTTCCCCCCAGCAGGGCGGTGACGTTCGCGACGCAGCTGTCGAACGGCTTGACGTCCAGCGGTTGGGTGGTCTTGAGGTGGATGGACATGGCGCCCTGGCGCATGCCCATCAGGTCCCGCGCCACCCCCAGGGAGGTGATGACGAATTCGCTGTCAAAGTCGCGTTGGCCGACTTCATAGATACCGCGCACGACCAGTTCCTCCGGGAACTTGATCTGGTTGGTGTAGATCAGGTTCATGGGGGAGTGGAGCAGGATGCGGTCGCCGGCCATGACGCCGAGGTTGCGGGCCATGTCGCTGCCGATCAGGACGCTGTCGCCGGAGAGGTTGAAGCTGCCTTCCAGCAGGTTGGTGGCCTGCAGCATCTGCTGGGCGCGCTCCTGGTCCACGCCGATGACGATGGGGGCGAGGATGCGGTGGTTATATTCGGCCAGCACGCGGGTTTCGATGCTGGGTGAGGCGGCCACTACGCCGGGGATGGTCTCCAGGCGGCGGCAGAGCTGCTCCTCGCCGGTGATGTACCCCTGCTTAGCCTGGATGGTGATGTGCGGCTTGAAGGCCAGGATCTTTTCGCGCCAGGTATCGCCAAAGCCGGTCATGACCGCGCGCACGATCAGGATGATGGCCACCCCCAGCACCACCCCCAGCACGGAAAGAATGGTAACCGCAGAGGTGATGGAGCGTTTGGGCTTCAGGTATTTGAGGGCAAGAAAAAGGGCAAACGGCATGAGTGGGCTCCCGCCAGTGAAACCCCGACAGCATACCTGTCAGCGGCGTTGGTGGCAATACAGCTGTTCAACGTTCGCGACGCCCGGGTTTCAAGACAGCAAGGCTTCGGCCCGCGCCCGCATCAAGGTAATGAAACAGGGATGCGCCCGTGCAAGATGACTCGTTGACACATTTCGCCTCCCTGTCGTATAAATATCATCTCTGGTTATGGCTGGTGCTGTGCGGATCAATGGGTGTCAAACGTAGCTGCGGTCTTCATGACTAAAGTAAGAATTCTCCTGGTAGATGACGAGGCGACTGTTCTGAAGGTGGTTCAGATGGCCATGCAGTCCATGATCGACTGCGACATCCTTACGGCCACCAGCGGGGTCGAGGCTCTGCGGATCATGGAGCGAGAACCGATCGACGCCGTGGTGAGTGATATCGGCATGCCCGGCATGGATGGCGTTACGTTTGTTAATATCGTCTCGGAGCTCTATCCTGAGACCACGCGGCTGGTTTTCACGGCCTTACGGTCAACCACCGGTCTTGGGCTCCAGACGGCCGGGGCGGCCCACCAGTTTTTCCTTAAGCCCACCTCCATTCGCGTGCTGGCCGAAAAGATCAAAAGTGTCCAAAGGCTGCGGAGCCTTCTGCCGGCCAAAGGTATGGAGTTGGTGGTTGCCAAGGTTCGGTCGCTGCCGAGTCTGCCGACCGTCTACACGCAACTCGAGCAGGCCTTGAATCAGCCCAATAGCTCCATGGAGATGGTGGGCAAGATTCTGGAACAAGACATCGCCATGAGCGCGAAGGTGCTGCACCTCGTCAATTCGGCCTTCTTCGGGGTGCACGAACGGATGACTCGTCCCGCTCAGGCGGCCGTGCATCTGGGCGGCGAGGTGTTGAAGTCGTTGTTGCTCGGGCTGCACCTCTTCACGGCGGGGAAGACGCCGCGCATTGCGTGTGGCTCGATCCAGGAGCTCTGGCGGCATGGGCTGGCGGTGGCGACTGCGGCCCGGGCGATCGCGTTGGCGGAAGGGTGCAGCCGGGCGCAGGCCGATGAGTATTATGCCGCCGGGCTTTTCCATGACATTGGCAAGCTCATCATCGCCGATAACCTCCCCGAGTCTTGCGACCATATCCAGAAGATCGTTCAGGAGCGCGGAGTAGCCATTGTGCAGGCCGAAAAGGAAGTGCTCGGCGCTACCCATGCTGAGGTCGGCGCCTATCTCATGGCGCTCTGGGGGTTCTCCGATAACATTGTTAATGCTTGTGCCTTCCATCATCAACCGGCGCAAGATCCTGCGCCGGGGTTTGGGCCGGTCGTGGCCGTGCATGCGGCCAATGTGTTTGACCATGAGCAGGCGCCGTGCGGGACGATACCCCTGGCAACGCTCGATCGGGAGTATCTCGCCCGGGCAGGGTTTGCGCCCAAGCTGGAAGGCTGGCGTCGTCTGGCTGCTGGTGCGGCGCCCGCGTGATACCAAAACCGCGATGGAACCGACAGATTGTGGCCGGTAGGGCGGACCCGCCGGATGCCATCATGAGAAGTGCTGGAAAAGACCATGGCAGACTGGTCACGCGCGCCGTAACAGGGTAAGCTTGCTCCCTATGCGTACCTGGTCGAAAATCGGGATCGGCGCGGCGGGCGCGGCGGGCGCGGCGGTGCTCTTCGTGGCCGGCCTGGCGGGCGACCGGCTCCTGAGCCGGCCGGATCGGATCCGGTTGGATGAGGAGCGGATCCGACTACGGCGCCTCCAGGACGCGGTCCTGCGCTTCACGCTCGACCGCGAAGACTTTCCGCAGACCCTGACGGAACTGGTGCCGGCCTACACCTCCGCCGAGATGCTGCGCTTCCGCCCCTCCCGCTGGAGCCGCGCGGAGCAACCGATCCACTGGGACCCCACCAGCGGCACGCTCGCCTGGAGTGTGCCGTTCCGGATCTATGGGCTCTTGCCGCGGAACCGCCCCTTCCAGGTGGCGGTGCCGAAACGGCAGGTGACCCGGGACCCGCTCAGCGGCGTGAATGTCTTCCGGCAGGTCGGCGCGCCCACGCTCCTGGGGCCCGAGGATATCGTCGTGGAGCCCGAGCTGTTTCAGTCGCTGACCTACGGCTGGCAGATCGAGGAGAGCGAGAGCGCCTCCGGCAATAGCTACATTCATATCAAGGAGGGGGTCGGCGATATCATTGACCATATCGGCGCACCGTATATCGAGTTCGATCCGAAAAAGCGCTCGGGTGATTTTTATAACATGGCCGGGAGCAGGGCGCGGATCGAAGCCCAGTGCTACTTCGAGGCGCCCGCAGATGGCGAATATTTCCTGATGGCGCGCCTTATGCCAGGGCGGAGTGTCTGCTCGAATGTGATCCGGCTACAGGTGGACGAAAAACCGGAATTCATTGTCGGCTTCAATCACACCGCGCCGTTTGTCTGGGCGTGGCAGCCGCCTGGCTGGGGGACGCCACCGAGCATCACCCTGAGCAAGGGGGGACATGGGCTCAAGTTCCATACCTATCAGGATGGCGTCAAGGTGGATCAGGTGGTGCTGTCGCGCAAGAAGCCGGCACTCGCCGGGGTCGGGGTGGTGTCGGGCGGTTATCCGCAGAACCTGACGCCGCCGGGGCGCGGGGCTCCGCTGAACCTGAGTCTGAGCATCGACACGCTGACCGCCACGGACGCGCAGGACCCTACGGTGTGGGCCTATGTGCGCAAGGCGGAGCAACCGGCGCGCCAGGCCCAGTTGCAGGTCAGCCTGGATCTGCCGGGCGGCCGCGTGCGGGTACGGGAGTACCCCATTACGTTGCCTGCTGACGCCCCGCTGCTGAAATTTCCCTGCGAAGTAGCGCTTCCCCGCCCCTTGGACCGCAAAGAGTACTTGCTGCGCTGTCGGCTGATCGTCGGGGACCAGGGGAGTCAGGAGCGTACGGCGGTTCTCTATCACGGCTATGACTGGTCTGTCCTGGGGCCGCTCCCTTTTATCAAGGTGGAGGAGCGGCGCGAGCCCGAGGCGGCGACGACGCTGGCGGCCCGCTACCGGTTTGGCGATCAGGAGCAGACCTGGCAGAAATATAACGAGGCGTTCACGGATCAGTTTGGCATTATGGATTTCGGACGGCTGTTCTGCGGCCGGAGCTTCGATGCCATGACCAACGCGGCTGTCTATGCCTACACCGAGGTGGAGGTGGCGCGGGGCGGGGACTATCTGCTGAAAGCGCAGGGGGACGACCATCTCGTGGTGTGGATCAACGGGCAGCAGGTCGCCGCGCTTGTGCGCTCGCATGAGACGGCGATTCGCTCGGCCGCACACGTTCCGGTCACGCTCAAGGCCGGGCGCAACCGCGTGCTCTTCCGCCTGAATCAGATCTCTGGCCAGTGGCAGGCGGGGCTCCGGCTGCGCACGGCCGACGATCAGGTGGCGGAGATCCTGGGCGTGCCGTATGCGCAGCAGCAGGGGCTACAGTCGCCATAACCACGCCGTCCGGTCGGGCGGGGCCGCCGGACCCGCCGGAGCTATGGGGGGGTGATGGGATGATTTCCACCACGGCAACCCATGAACAGAGGCAACGTTCAGAAGAGGCGGTCACAAATCCCCCCATTAACCTGGAAGCGCCACCCCTTTTGAGATGCTGTTGGCAAGAATTCTTGCCGTAGCTGCTTGCCGTGTTGACGGCGACTGGTGCCGGCGGGTAACATCGCCCGCATGACCATCTCGGAATTCATTGCCAAGTGGCGCAAGGTGGAGTTGAAAGAACGTTCCGCCGCGCAGGAACACTTCCTCGACCTCTGCTGCATCTTTGACCACCCCACGCCGGCCGCTGCCGACCCCACGGGCGCAACGTTCTGTTTTGAGAAGGGGGCCGCCAAGCATGGCGGAGGCGACGGCTTTGCCGACGTGTGGAAGCGCGGTTTCTTCGGCATGGAGTACAAGGGCAAGCACAAAGACCTTACCGCCGCCTATGACCAGCTCTTGCGCTACCGCGACGCCCTGGAAAGTCCGCCCTTGCTGGTTGTCTGCGACCTTGACCGCATCATCGTACGTACCAACTTCACCGGCACCGTTTCCGCCACCTTCGATATACCACTCGAAGCCGTGGGCAACCACCGCAACATCGAAGTCATGCGGGCCGTTTTCCATAATCCGGAAGCGCTCCGACCCGGGCGCACCAGTACCGCCGTCACACAAGAGGCCGCCAAGCACTTTGCGGGAATCGCCGCGGCCATGCGCAAGCGCAACCTGGACGCCACTGCGGTTGCCCATTTCCTGGACCGGCTGGTTTTCTGCCTTTTTGCCGAAGATATTGGGCTGTTGCCGGACAAGGTATTCAGCCGCATTGTGGGCAAATCCGCCTGCAACCCCCTCCGCTTTCGCAAATTATTGAGCCAACTTTTCGAGACCATGGCAACCGGTGGTGATTTTGGTATTGAATCGGTGCGCCACTTCAACGGTAATCTGTTTGATGACAACGCCGTCCCGGAACTCACGGGCGATGAGATGGCGCGCATTGAGGCCGCCACGGACCTTGATTGGAGCGCTGTTGACCCTTCCATTTTCGGCACGCTCTTCGAACGCGGCCTGGACCCTGCCAAACGCGCGCAACTGGGTGCGCATTTTACCAGTCGCGCGGATATCGAACTTGTGGTGGACGCCGTGGTCATGCCCCCCTTGCGGCGCGACTGGGATGAATGCCGCGAAACCATCCAGATACTCCTGGCCACCGGACGCAAGGCGCGCAACACTGCCACGGCGGCTGCCAAACCGTTGGCCCCTGCCGCGTTGAAGAAGGCACGCAGCGAAGCCGAAAGCATCC
>CAYSHQ010000123.1:0-6543 GCA_964430835.1 uncultured Lentisphaerales bacterium | reverse complement strand
TTGGGTAGTGGCTGTAGTGGCTTGTGCGGATGCGCTGGTCGCCATACCATTGTCGATGCCCTTTGTCTTTGGGAAATGAAGCTCCGATCGGGATAGGGAGTCGCCTGGCGGGCCCCCCCTGCGCTCAGGACTCCCGGATCTGCCCAGCGCGCACGAACTGGCGGTAGAGGCTGGCATAGGCGCCGGCGGCGGCGAGTAGTTCGATATGCGTGCCGCGCTCGACGATGCGGCCACGGTCGAGCACCAGCAGCAGGTCCGCGTGCCGGATGGTGCTCAGGCGGTGCGCCACCACGAAGCTGGTGCGACCCGCCAGCAGGACGGCGAGCGCATGCTGGATGCGTCGCTCGGTGATGGTGTCGATGGAGCTGGTGGCTTCATCGAGGATCAGGATGCGCGGGTCGGCCAGCATGGCACGCGCGCAGCAGATGAGCTGGCGCTGGCCGAGGCTGATGCCAGCGCCGCGCTCGCCGACCGCGGTGTGCAGCCCTTCTGTCAGGGCCTCCAGCGCTTCGAGGCAGTCCAGGCGGCGCAGCGTCTCGCGCACCTCGTCGTCCGTGGCCGCTGGCCGTCCCAGGCGGATGTTTTCGAGTACCGAGCCGGAGAAGAGGAAGTTCTGTTGCAGGACTAGGCCGATCTGGCGGTGCAGCGCGGCCGACTCGATCTGCCGGATCTCCCGGCCATCGAGCAGCAGTTCGCCGGCGGTGGGGAGGTAGAACTTGGCGAGGAGGTTGGCAATGGTGGTCTTGCCGCTCCCGGTGTGCCCCACCAGCGCGATGGTCTGGCCAGGCTCGGCCGTGAATGTGATGTCGCGCAGCACGGGCTTTTCCGGCTGGTAGGCGAAGTGCAGGTGGCGGAACTCGACGCGCCCCTGCAGCGTGTGCGGCCGCGCCTCGGGCAAGTCCTGCCAGGCGGGAGGCGTGTCGAGGAACTGGAAGACGCGCTCGGCGCCAGCCATGGAGGCCAGCGCCTGGTTGTACATGTTGCCGATCGTGAGCATCGGCTGGAAGAAGGCGGCGCTCATCATGACGAACTGGTAGAGGCTCTCCATGGCGGTGTGGCCATGCAGCACGCGCCACCCGCCGAAGAAGAGCAGCCCCGCCAGAAAGAGCTGGTTGTTGACCTCCAGCAGCGGCAGGAAGAGACCGGATGTGCGCGCCAGGTCCTGGTTGTAGGTGGCGTGGTCGGTTACCAGCTCGCTGAACAGGTCGGCATTGCGGCGCTCGCGCGAGAACCCTTGCGTCACACGGATGCCGTTGACCGACTCCGCCAGTGTGGCGGTCACGCGGCTGAAGCTCTCTTGCAAGCTGCGGTGGATGCGGCTCAGGCGGCGGCGGAAATAGTAGTTCATGCCGAACAGGAACGGCCCCATGGCCAGCAGCATCAGGAAGAGCACCCAGTCGTAATAGCACATCACGGCTGCGGCGATGAGCATCTGCCCGGTCTGCACGAGGGTGATAAAGAGGACATCCTGGACGCCGGCGCGGACGGACTCGGCGTCGTTGGTGAAGCGGCTGATGATGCGTCCGATGTGGGTGTCGGTAAAGAACTTCAGTGGTTGCCGCTGCAGATGGGCGAACATGTCGCGCCGCAAGTCATGCAGGACGTGTTCGCCCATGCGCAGCGCATACAGGGAGCGGAAGATGAAGGTCCCCTGGGTCAGGAGCGCCAGCAGCAGGTAGCCGGCTGTGCCGAGCAGGATGCCGCCCAGGTCGAGCCGGCTGACGGGGCCACCCAGCACGGCGCCGATGGCCCACGCCAGCAGCGGCAACTGCACGGTCCGCACCAGGACCAGCACGAGTAGGGTGGTGCGGGTCCGATGGTAGGGCGCCGTGAAGCGAAAGAGCCGCCGGATGAGGCCGAGGTCGAGCGGACGGCGCTCGGTCTCGCGCGGCTCGCGCCGCACGGTGGTTAGCAGCGGCAGCGCATGTCGGATCGGGCGGGCAGCTTTCATGGGGCGGTGCCCCCCGCTGCGCCCAGGGGATGGTCGGCGATCTGCAGTGCCACGACTTCGCGGTAGAGGCCGTTGCGTTGCATCAGCTCATCATGGGTGCCGAACTCTGCGATGTGGCCATGGTCCAGGACGAGCACGCGGTGGGCGCGGCGCAGCGTGCAGAGGCGGTGCGCCACGACGAAGGTGGTGCGTCCGCGCATAGCGCCTTCCATGGCTTGCAGGATGTCGTTCTCGGTGTGGGCGTCAATGGCGGCGGTGGGGTCGTCGAGCAGGAGGATGGCGGGTTCGGCCAGGCTGGCACGCGCGATGGCGAGGCGCTGGCGCTGGCCGCCGGAGAGGTTGCTGCCGCCTTCATGCAGGATGGTTTCGTACCCATGCGGGAGCTGCAGGATGAAGTCGTGCGCGGCGGCCACCCGCGCCGCTTGTTCGATCTGGGCGCGGCTGGCGTCCGGCCGGCCAAAGGCGATGTTGGCCGCCACGGTGGTGCTGAAGAGGAAGCTCTCCTGGAAGACGATGCCGATGCTGCGGCGCAGGTCGCCCAGGTCGAGGTCGCGCACGTCGTGGCCGTCCACCCGCACCGTCCCGGCCACGGGGTCGTAGAAGCGCGGTATGAGGCTCATCAGCGTGCTTTTGCCCGCGCCGGTGGCGCCGAGCACGGCGATACACTCGCCGGGCTGGACGTCGAGGGTGATGTCGCGGAGCACCGGCTCGCCCGGCTGGTAGCCAAAGGCAACGCCGCTAAACGAGACGGCGCCGCGCGGCTGCGGCAGGCGCCGCGGGGCGGGGCGGTTCTGGATCTCGAGCGGGGCCGTGAGCACCTCATGCACGCGTTGCGCGGCCACCAGGCTTTGCTGGATGCTGTTGGCGATGTTGGCGATGCTGCCGATCTGCCCGGAGAACTGCTGCAGCAGCCCGGAGAAGATCAGTAACTGGCCGATGGAGAGACCGGCCTGAGCGG
Source organism: uncultured Lentisphaerales bacterium (assembly GCA_964430835.1). Classification (GTDB taxonomy): domain Bacteria; phylum Verrucomicrobiota; class Kiritimatiellia; order RFP12; family CAIWXQ01; genus CAIWXQ01. The sequence continues at coordinate 3,634 of CAYSHQ010000123.1, read as the reverse complement.
CCGTGGTGACATCGGGCGCGCGCTCATGGGCGATCACCAGCCAGCCGCCGTACCCGAGCAGCACCGCCAGGTTGAGCTGCGAGAGGAAGCCGATCAGCGGTTGGAACCAGCTGGTGGTCCAGAAGATGCCGAGCTGTTCGTCGCGCACGGCGCGGTTGGCCTGCGCGAATTTGGCAACCTCATGCGCCTCCAGGCCGAACCCTTTCACGACGGCCGCACCTTGCAAATGCTCGTTCAGCACCAGCACAACCTGGTCCGCCCGGTCACGCACGCGCCGGTAGCGTGGCTGCATGGCCTGCGAAAAACGGCGCGAGACATACCCGAGCAGCGGCGTAGTGCCCAAGCAGGCCAGCGTCAGCCCGGCATGGATCTGCAACATGTAGGCCAGATAGACGACCAGCGACAACGTCAGCACCACGCCGGGGAGCACTACGCCATCCACAAAGAGGCGGACGGACTGCACGTCGCCGAGGACGCGGTTGATGATGGAAGCGCTGGCGTGGGCGTCGAAGAAACGGAAGCTGAGGCGCTGCATCTTGGCATACACCTGTGACCGCAGGTCCACCACGATCTGTTGCTGCACCAGGCGGGTGGCGGCGACGGTGTATAGGAAGTTGAGTGCGCCGCGCAGCAGGGCAAAGCCCATGATGCCGCCACCCAGCAGGAGCAACACGTGCATCGGCGGTGTGCCGGGTGGCGGCTGGAGCCCGAACGGCCAGTGGGGCGGCTTGGGCGCGGCGGTCGGCACGGGAGGCGGCGCGGCGGCCGGCGCGGGAGGCTCTGTCAGGAGGGCGTGGACCGACGCAGAAGTGGCGTACGTTTCGGACGGCGTGGTAGCGGCTTGCCCGGCTGCCGCGAAGCGGATGTAGTCCACCCCGGTTCCCATCAGGCTAAGCCCCAGCAGCCCCAGGCCCAGCAGGCAGAGCTGCAGCCCCAAGACCCGTAGGCACCCCCAGCGGTACTTCCAGGCAAAGGAGAGGAGGAAGCGCACGAGCGTGCCGCGTGAGACCGCTCCGCTGTTGAAGATGCTTTTGTCGGGTTCGTTGGGCACGTGGGTACCAGTCGGTGGTTGCCAGGCAGGCTTACGGGGAGAAAGCTACACCAGAACCGTTCCGCTGGCTACTCTGGATATACACGTGTCCGGCAGCACAAAGCCGCCGGCAGGGGGCTGCCGACGGCTTTGAATCGCACGGGATCAGACGCGGCGTTCTACAGCAGCGCCTTGGCCTTGGCCAGCACGTTGTCCACCGTGAAGCCGAAGGCCAGGACCAGATCCTTGAACGGCGCGCTGGCACCGAAGCGGTCGAGCGTGATGGCCGTGCCATGGCTGCCGAGGTAGCGCTCCCAGCCAAACGAGCAGCCGGCTTCGACGGCCAGGCGCTTGGTGCACTGCGGATCCAGCACGCTGTCGCGGTATTCCTGCGGCTGCTCGGCAAAGAGCTCCCACGAGGGCATGCTCACCACGCGTACATTGGTGGTGGTGAGCTGCTTGGCCGCCGTCAGTGCAATCTCGACCTCGGAACCGGTGGCCATGATCGTGAGCTCCGGCGTGCCCGTGCCATTCTGCCAGAGGGTGTAGGCCCCCTTCTCGAGGTTGCTGGCCGCCGGGTAGACCGTGCGGTCAATCACATTCATGTTCTGGCGGGTGAGCAGCAGCGCCACCGGCCCGGACTTATGCTTCAGCGCGGCAAGCCAGGCCGCACCCGTCTCCGTGGGATCGGAGGGGCGGATGATGGTCATCCCCGGAATGCAACGCAGCGCGGCGATGTGCTCGACCGGCTCGTGCGTCGGTCCATCTTCGCCCACGTAGAAGCTGTCGTGCGTGAAGACATAGATCACCGGCAGTTGCATGAGGGCCGCCAGGCGGATGGACGGACGACAGTAGTCGCTGAAGACGAAGAACGTGCTGCCGAAGACGCGGAAGCCGCCGTGCACGGCGATACCGTTCATCACGGCTGCCATGGCGTGCTCGCGAATGCCGAAGTGGAAGTTACGCCCGCAGAAGTTGTTCGGTGCGATCGAAGCTTGCCCCTTGAGGAACGTCATGGTGCTGGGCGCCAGGTCCGCCGAACCACCGACGAGTTGCGGCAGTGCCGCAGCCAGGGCGTTCATGACCAGCCCCGAGACGGAGCGCGTGGCCATGGCTTTGTCAAAGGTCGGCAGCAGGCTGGCCAGCTCGGCCGGCAGCTCGTCGTTGATGTGCTGGCGCCAGAGGGCGGCCTTGGCGGGGTCGGTCTCCTGCAGCCCCTTGATCTGGCGCGCCCACTTGTTGTGCAGGCGCAGCGTTTTGCCGGCGCGCTCCTCAAAGAGCTGGTAGACCTTCTGCGGCACGTGGAAGTGCTGGTCTTCCGGGAAGGAGAGCGCCCGCTTGGTCAGCTTGACTTCTTCCGCGCCCAGGGGGGCGCCGTGGACTTCATGCGTGTCGGCCTTGTTGGGGCTCCCCTTGCCGATCAACGTCTTGCAAATGATGCAGACCGGTTTACCGGTGAGGCGCAGGGCACGGCGGATGGCGGCGTCAATCTGGTCATAGTCGTGGCCGTCGACCTCGAGCACATGCCAGTTGTAGGCCTGGAAGCGCTTCTTGGCATCATCGCTCATGGCCAGGCTGGTGTGGCCTTCGATGGTGATGCGGTTGCTGTCGTAGAAGAGGACCAGGCGGTCGAGCTGCAGGTGGCCGGCCAGCGAGCAGGCCTCGTGGCTGATCCCTTCCATCAGGTCGCCGTCGCCGCAGAAGGCGAAGGTGCGGTGATCCACCAGGGGGGGCTGGTCGGGGGTGTTAAAACGGGCAGCCAGCATGCGCTCCGCAAGCGCCATGCCCACGGCATTGGCAATTCCCTGGCCGAGTGGGCCGGTGGTGACTTCGACGCCCTCGGTGTGGCCGTATTCGGGGTGGCCCGGGGTGGCGCTGCCGATCTGGCGGAAGCGCTTGAGTTCATCCATCGAGAGTTTGTAGCCGGAGAGGTGCAACAAGCTATAGAGCAGCATGCTACCGTGGCCACCGGAGAGGACGAAGCGGTCGCGGTCCATCCATTTGGGGTTGGCGGGGCACTGCTTCAGGTGCTTGAGCCACAGAACCGCGGCCACATCCGCCATGCCCATGGGAAGGCCGGGGTGCCCGGAATTGGCGGCCTGCACGCCGTCGACCGAAAGGCAACGGATGGTGTTCGCTACTAAGGTAAAGTCTTCTTTGGTCGGAGGTGTCATGTCAGGAGTCCTTCTTTGATGCTCGAGTTACGAGCGCGCATGATGGCAGAAACAGGGGGTAGTGTCCAGTCTCACAACGGGTTACTCAGCAACAGGGTGCCGGTATCCTCGCCGGTCAGGATGGACGGGAGGACGCCAGCCTTGCGGCCGTTGGCGACCACCACGGCGCAGCCCGCCCGCGTGGCAATCTGTGCGGCGCGCAGTTTGGAATCCATGCCGCCCTTGGACAGGGCGTTCTTGTTGGGGTTTACAAGCTGGAAGACCTCGGGGGTGAGCTTCTCCACGCACGGCACGCGCCGCATGCGCCCGTTCGGGGCCGGCGCCAGCAAGCCGTCCACGGTGCTAAGGATCACCAGCAGGTCGGCACGTACGAGTTTGACCACCAGCGCGGCCAGGTAGTCGTTGTCGCCCAGCGAGAGGTCGGCCTTGA
>CAYSHQ010000122.1:3560-6600 GCA_964430835.1 uncultured Lentisphaerales bacterium | reverse complement strand
GGAATTGCCTGATACGCTGGGGTATGCCGGCTTCCGGGTGTTACAGCAGTTGAATGAGACGGGCAAGTATGACGAGTTGATTTCGTTTCTGGGGGTTTCCTATTTCCGGGCATTGGGTAAGGGGCAGATTTACGGCACTTCAGCACGCGGGTTGGCGGTGAATTCCTGTTGTGAGGAGAAGGAGGAGTTCCCCCGGTTTGTACAATTTTGGATCGAGCGCCCGGCGGAGAACGCCACCAACTTAGTGATTGATGCGCTGCTGGATAGTGTCAGCGTGAGCGGGGCCTACCGTTTTACGATCTATCCGGGGGCGGACACGCTGGTGGATGTCCAGTGTGTGCTCTACGCACGGCATCCGCTGAAGCGCTATGGTCTGGGAACACTCACGAGCATGTACTGGTTTGGCGAGAACACGGTGAATCATCATGGTGAGTTCCGGCCGGAAGTGCATGACGCCGACGGGTTGTTGCTGGCACGCGGCGACGGTTCCTGGATCTGGCGTCCCTTGCGCAACCCGCAGGGGTTGCAGGAACAGCGTCTGACCGCCCGCGATCCGATTGGCTTCGGCCTGCTGCAACGGGATCGCCGGTACACCAGTTATGAGGATATCGAGGCGAATTACCATAAACGGCCGAGTGTCTGGGTGGAACCCGTGGGGAACTGGGGGTTTGGCTACGTGATGCTGGCAGAACTGCCGACCTGGAACGAATATGGCGACAACATTGTGGCGTACTGGCAGCCTTCCGCCCCGCTGGAGCCCGGCAAGCCGCTGAAAGCCGCTTGGCGGTTACACTGGTACCTGGATACCCCCGCTTGGCCGCCGATGGCCCGTGTCGTGAATTCGTTCGTCGCCGGGCGCCGCGTGGTGCTGGATTTTGCCGGCGGACGCTTGGGCCGCGCCTCCCAGAAGGAACCGGTGCCGGAGATCACCTTCGATCAGGGTAAGCTTCACGGCGTGCACATGCTGGCTAACCCGGAGATCCGCGGCTGGCGGTTGGGGTTTGAAATGATGGATACGGTTGCCGGGAAGCCGGTGTCGCTGCAGGTGGTTCTGCGCGACAAGGACGGGAACGCCTTGAGTGAAACATGGAATTATCCACTGTTGACACATTAACGCTCTTTGTTCCGACTTGGGGTTCCCCCGAGGAGTGGAACGAGGCGTATGAGAAGGTGGAAAACTACCTTCGTGCTTGTCGCATTAATAGCCGCCTTCATCGGGCACGGCTGATTCATATCATTTTGCATCGTGTAGCGGAACGCGGACCGACTGCCAGTGAAGATGCACTTTCCACCCTGGCCATTTGCGAAACGCAACACATGATGAAAGAGTGGTTTGCGCGCATGTTGCAGCCCAGCACGGCAGACGGCCGCTACTCGCTGGTAGATGGTCGGGTCGCGCTGCTGCTGTGCGACGGGCCGGATCGCTGGCCGTATGCCTTCCTTTCCACGGACGATCTGCCGCCAGAGTTTATCAAAGAGATGCGCGCCAGCATGTTGGTGGCAGGTCCCAATCTGGAAATCAACAACATGGTGCCGCGCGCGATTGATTACGGCTGGTTCCCGGAGATTGCCGGGGATACGCTGGGCTCGCTAAACCGCTGGCCAATCCTGCAGGCGCTGGTGGTCTGGTTCCTGATGTTGTTGTTGCTGGCCATTCTGTTCTACAAATCGCGGCACTGGTAACAAATGCGCATGAGTGATATGCTTCCTTCGGCTGATCTTCCACCGCTTACACCTCCCCCTGAGCGTGCGTCCGCGACCGGCGGAGGGGAGGGGACCTTCACGGTCAAACCCCTGGTTACGCCGGAGCGCCGCCAGCGCCGCCGCTTCCTTTTCTTCTCGGCGGTGGTGTTGATCACGGCTCTAGCGACGGCGGTCTTTGGTGATATTCTCTGGTCCTTGCACTTCTCGGCCCCGCGTGTGCTGCTACTGGTGCTGTTTATCCCGCTCTGTCTGATGGTGGCCCAGGGGTTTGTGCAGGCTTGCGCCGGGTACATCGTGTTGTTCCGTGGACATGACAGCACGCGCATCTCCGGCTCGCAGCCCAGTTCGATTGATCCGGAGCAACTGCCGGTCACCGCGATTGTGATGCCGATCTATAACGAGAATGTACGCGAGGTGTATGAAGGGTTGCGCGTCATTTATCATTCGCTCAGCCGCATGGATGCGATTACGCGATTCGACTTCTTTATCTTGAGCGACTCCAATGATCCCAACAAGTGGATCGAGGAGGAGGCTGCCTGGGTGGAGCTGTGCAAGCAGGTGAAGGGGTTCGGCCGGATTTTTTACCGTCGGCGACGCATGCCGATCAATCGCAAGAGCGGCAATATCGCAGACTTCTGCCGGCGGTGGGGGGGGCGTTACCGGTATATGATGGTGTTGGATGCCGACAGCCTGATGGCCGGTCGGACGCTGGTCAATATGGTGGGCCTTATGGAGGCCAATCCGCGTGTCGGCATCATCCAGAGCTCGCCTGTGTTGTATGGCGGAACGACACCATGGGCCCGCCTGATGCAGTTTGCCAGCGCCGCCTACGGGCCGATCTTCAGCGCCGGTCAGCACTACTGGCAGCTGGATGAGGGGAATTACTGGGGGCATAATGCCATCATTCGCCTCAAACCGTTTATCGATCATTGTGGTCTGCCCGATATCCCCGGCGGCCGTGGCGCCTCCAAATATATGAGTCACGACTACGTGGAGGCGGCGCTGATGGCCAAGTTCGGGTATGAGGTCTGGCTGGCTTACGATCTACCGGGCAGCTTTGAGGGCGGTCCCCCCACGTTGATTGATCATGCCAAGCGCGACTTGCGTTGGTGCCGAGGGAATATGCAGCATGCCTGGCTCCTTTTTGCCAAGGGGTTTCGTCCCATGAGCCGGTTGCACCTCGGGTTGGGGGTCTTCTCATATGTCTCCTCGCTGCTCTGGCTCCTCTTCCTGCTGGCGGGCACCTTCCTCTGGTACCGCAGCACCGTCCCCGGTGCGATGGTTGACACGGAGAGCTCGGGGTTCATTCTGCGCAGCGCCCACCGCCTGCAGATGC
>CAYSHQ010000122.1:0-3550 GCA_964430835.1 uncultured Lentisphaerales bacterium | reverse complement strand
TGGCTGGACCTGATGCCGATCTACCTGTTTGGCTTGATGATGACGATGCTGTTCCTGCCAAAGATTCTCTCGGCCCATATTATCCTGAGGCGTGCGGATCTGTGCCGCCGCTTTGGCGGTTCCTGGCGGCTGGTGTGCAGTGTGCTGATCGAACAGCTCGTGGCCACGTTGACGGCCCCCATCCAGATGCTCTTCGGCACCGTTTTTGTGATCTCGGTCTGGCTGGGCCGCACTGTGCACTGGACGGCCCAAAACCGGGACTTCGCCGGGGTGGACTGGCGCGAAGCTATGTTGACGCATTGGAGCCATCTCCTGATTGGGTTGACCTGGAGCTGGCTGGCGCTGCGCATCTCGCCGTATTTCCTGCTTTGGATGTCGCCGGTCCTGGCGGGGATGATCTTCTCGGTGCCGATCTCCATCCTGCTCAGCCACCAGGGGTTCAGTGACCTGCTGCGCCATGCTCGTTTGCTGGTCACGCCTTCGGAGACCCTGCCAAGCCGGGAGGTGGCGGAGTATACGCAGCGCTTGGCCGCTTATGAGGAAGTGGTTCCGCCACCGGCCGCGCTCTGGTCGCATCGCGGTTTCATGCAGGTGATCCTCGACCCGCTGGTCAATTCCGTGCATGTGGCCCTGCTGCGGCAGCGTGGCGGCAAAACCGATCATGAGGTCGGGGGGTACTATCGTCGGCTGGTTGAACGTGTGCTGAAAGAGGGGCCGACGGCGCTTAGCAAGCGCGAGCAGATGGCGCTGCTGCTGCATCCGGGAGTGGTGCTGGATCTGCATTCGCGCATCTGGTTGATGCCAGATCGCGACCTGGCACCTTGGTGGCGTGTGGCCATGAGCCAGTACAACCTGATCTCCGGACGCCAGGTGCACCTGCTGCAGCCGTGATGGGCATCAGCAAGGTGGTTATCAACCGTCCTTGAAAAGCAGAAGCCCCGGTCGTCAAAACCGGGGCTTCTGCTTTTCTGGTCGGTTCGGTTGTTACGGCCGGCTACTTCTTTTTCGGCGGTAGGTGGAGGCAGGCGCCATGCACCATGTGGGCTGCTTCCATCCAGGCTTCCGACAGGGTCGGGTGGGCGTGGATCGTGCGGCCCAGTTCCTCGGCGGTCAGTTCGCTGCGGATGGCCACAGCGGCCTCGGCGATGAGTTCGGTGGCATGCGCGCCGACCGCTTGCGCGCCGAGCAACTGATCCGTGGCGGCATCTGCCACCCATTTCACGAAGCCATCAGTTTCGCCGGCGGCCATGGCCTTGCCGAGTGCGGCAAAGGGGAAGAGCCCGGTCTTCACGGCGCGTCCGGTGGCCTGTGCCTGTGCCTCGCTCATGCCCACCGTGCCGACTTCCGGAGAGGTAAAGATGCAGGCCGGGATGGTGTTTTCAAAACGCGTGGAGAGACCGGCGGCATTCTCGGCCGCAACCACACCTTGTGCGGTGGCGGCATGCGCCAGTTGGGTGCTGCCAGCCGTCACGTCGCCTACTGCAAAAATGGTGGCCACGGCGGTGCGCCCCTGTGCATCCACCGGAAGCTGGCCACGTTCGTTGAGCGCGAGGCCGGCGCGGGCCAGCTCCAGCCCGGCGGTGTTCGGCTTGCGTCCGACCGCGACCAGCAGCAGGTCGCCGGCGACGGTTTGGTCTTTATATTTGCCGGAGACCTGCCGGTCGTCGGCCGTGACATCGGTCAGCGGCGCCCCGGTGAGGATGCTAATGCCGAGGGACTCCATGCGCTTGCGTAACACGCGGCGCACGTCACGATCCAGCACCAGCACAATGTCTTCCAGCATCTCCACCACGGTCACCTGTACGCCTAGCTGTGCGGCCAGGCAGGCAAATTCGCAACCGATTACGCCGCCGCCGAGAATAACGAGGCGGGCGGGGAGTGCCGTGCGGTCCAGAAAAGCGCGACTTTCCAACACGCGCGGGTGCTTGGGGAGGAAGCCGGGCATGGCCGAGACGCTTCCCGTGGCGATGATGATGCGCTCGCCGGCCAACCACTGGATCGTGCCATCGGCGGCATGTACGGAGAGACGGCGGGGATCTTCAAAGCGCGCCTGCCCGCTGTAGAGGGTGACGCCGTTGGCTGTCAGCAGCATCTGCACGCCCTTGGTGAGCCGGCCGACGATCTCGTTCTTGCGGGCGGCCATGCAGGCGTAATCAAACGTCACGCTGGCGGCCTGCACACCCATTCTGGCGGCGTGCGCGGCGCGGTGATAGAGCTCGCTGGACGCGAGCAGTGTTTTGGTGGGGATGCAGCCCCAGTTGAGGCAGGTGCCGCCGAAGGCTTCCTGTTCCACGATGGCGACCCGTTTGCCTAATTGTGCAGCACGCAGCGCGGCCGGATAACCGCCGGGGCCGGCGCCAATGACAATGACATCAAAGGTATTCATGGGGCATGAGAATAGCGTGCCGGAGGCGTCGAGGCAAGCGCAAGGAGATGCGGGCGTTTGTGTTTTTGCAGGGGGCGGAGGACCAGTACGCTGGGTGCGGTGGAGGCGGGCGGGTCGAGGCGCAAATCTAGATTGCCCTTGAGCTCCCGTTCGATCACGCCGTGCTTGCCGAGGCGCTTCTGGCGGAAGAACACTGGACCGGCGCTGTCCAGCCGGATGGCGATACTCCTGTCCGTCCACCACCATCGTAAGCGAGTGGGTGCCTCCCTCTTTCTCACTGATTTGCACAGTGCGGAAGCCAACCGTTGAGCGCGGCGTGGGGAGCCATTGGAAGTCACTGCTGGCAAGGGTGGTGGATGCAGTGGTCAGATTCATGGTGTTCTCCTGTCGTGGCCCTTCGTGCGCTTACAGCAGTTTGCGGATGACGCTGCCGACGACGCCTTCGATGGCGAGGGTCCGACGGGGGCGGATCGTGGTGTATTTCCTGTTGGCGGGTTCCAGTCGCACGTCCTGTCCGGTTTTATAAAAGTATTTCATGGTCCATTCGCCATCCACACAGGCAATGACGATGTCGCCGTTCTTTGGTTGGCGGCCTCGCTCGACCAGCACCACGTCGCCGGGCAGGATGCCGGCTTCCTGCATGGAGTCGCCTTCCACGCGCAGCAGGAAGGTAGCTTCCGGGCGGCGGATCAGGTATTCGTCGAGGGTCAGGGTGTCGAGCAGGGCTTCCTCGGCGGGGGAAGGGAAGCCGGCGGCCACGCTGCCCAGGATGCGCAGCGGAGTGGTGGTGCGCGGGTAGGGCGCCACCAGGCGACCGGTGGCCGTGCGGCGCAGCGCTCCGGCCCGCACAAACCCCTTGGCCATGGCAGAGGCCGTGTTGCGCGAGCGGACCTGAAACAAGTGGCAGAGCTCGGCGAGCGTCGGCGCACGGCCATGGTGCCGAATGTACGCGTTCAGGACCGGGAGCCGATCAGGGAGTTTGCACCGGGGTGACATGGCGGCATAGTAGGACAATGGTTCCCGGTTGGCAATGGGAAACCCGTGCGCTCTGCCAGCAGGTAGTGAACGCGCGCGCGGCATGGTCTTTTCCTGAAGACATGGTTCTGCGACCCCCCCCGCCGGGCGAAATCTAGCCACAAAAAGCTCAAAAACCACAAAAGAAGC
>CAYSHQ010000121.1:0-6630 GCA_964430835.1 uncultured Lentisphaerales bacterium | reverse complement strand
CCCGCCTGCAGGCCTCCACCGCCTGGGATGCCACCACGCAACGGGCACTGATGGGGCGCATGATCAAGTTCGAGCCCGCCCTGGCTGAGCGGCGACGCGCCCTCGATAACACGGGGTCCGCCGGTAAACCGCCCCAGCACCTGACCTCCTGGCGCAGCCTGCTGGAACGCCGCACACAATACAAGCGCCTCGTCGAAGTGGAACTGCCCAAATCCAGCCAGGATATCGCCGTGGCCCGCAGCTATGGCGACCTGCGCGAAAACTTTGAGTATCACGCCGCCAAGCATGCGCAAGCGCTCCTGTTGCAGCGCCAGTCCGAAATGGAACAAGAGCTGAAGCTGATGCAGGGCACCGACTTTGCCCACGTCTCTACCGAAAGCGTCGGCATGGGCGTGCGGGTGCAACTCGCCTACCCCGATGGTCGCACCAGCTCCTACTGCATTCTGGGTGAGTGGGACCGCGACGAGACCCTGGCCATCATCTCCTGCAAAAGCCGGCTGGCACAATGCCTGGAAGGGTGCCGTCCCGGCGCCTCAACCCAGATCCCCGGCGAGCAGGGCGATGAAACCGTCACCGTCACGACCATTGAACCCGTGGACGAAGCCATTCGCGCCTGGATCGGACCACCCGCTGCCACTTGAACCGTGTTGGCACGGTTGAGCAAACTTGACCGGCCGAAACAAGAACACGCCAGAAAGTTTATTGACGAACCAGACCGGACATGGCAACTTAGCTAGCACCAGTATCGAACCTGTGCGTTCTACCGTAGGAGTCTGAAATGAATTCCGCGATCATTGTGGCAGCCGGAAAGAGCGAGCGCATGGGCGCCGGCACCGACAAGGCCTTCTTGTCCCTGGGCTGCCGACCCGTTGTGGCTTGGTCACTGCTAGCCTTTGAGCAGTGCCACGATATCGAACAGATTGTACTGGTGGTCCGCAAGGAGCAGTTGGTCGCGGCCCGCGGCGTCGTGCAGATGTTTGGCATCTCCAAGATGCGCGCCGTCGTGGCGGGCGGCCTGCGCCGACAGGACTCGGTTGCCATCGGCCTGCAGGCCCTCGACGCCGCCACCCGCATCGTCGCCGTGCACGATGGCGCCCGCCCTTGCGTTACGCCGGATCTGGTGTCCGAAACCATCCGTTCGGCCAAACGCACCGGCTCCGGGGTGGCCGCGTCGCGCGTGGTGGATACCATCAAGTTCGTGGAGCGCGGAACCACCGTGGCGCGCACCATTGAACGCGACAAACTCTGGGCCGTGCAAACACCGCAGACATTCAAGCTGGACCTGCTGCGCAAGGCCTATGCCAAGGTTGCCGAACAGGACGTCGTGATCACCGATGAATCCGCCGCCGTGGAACTGCTGGGCGAAGACGTCCGCCTGGTGGAATGGCCCAGAGGCAACCCGAAAATCACCACGGCCGAAGATCTGACCATCGCCGCGGCACTGCTTAAAATCCAAGGGAGTTAGCCACGGGCGGCTGGCCGACACCGCCCGCACCGGCGCCACTGCTGCGAGACCTTGCCTGTCATGAGCCGATGTTACGCGATATTAGGGGACATCCATGCCAACCTCGAGGCGCTGCTCGCGGTGATCGAGGACGCCCGTAGCCAAGGTGCCACGGACTTTATCTGCGTAGGCGACGTCGTGGGCTATAATGCCGACCCCGTGGCCTGTATCCGGATCATCCGGGACGATCTCAACTGTCCTACGGTGCGCGGCAATCACGACCATTACTGCTCCCACGATGACGAGGAGCTTGGCGATTTCCAGCCACTGGCGGCCAATGCGATCGCCTGGACCCGCCGGCAACTTTCCACCGAAGACGCTCGCTGGCTGAACGACCTCCCGCTCACCCGGAGTATCGCCGGCTTCTCGCTGGTACATAGCACCCTGGACGTGCCGGAACGCTGGGGGTATGTATTTGACCAACTGGATGCCGATGCCCACTTCACCTACCAGCGCACCGCCATCTGCTTCCACGGCCACACCCACGTGCCACTGGTCTTTGAGAAGCGGCGCGAAGTGCTGCGCTGGCAACCCGAAGAACTCCGTATAACGCCGGGAACCAAGTATTTTATCAACACCGGCAGCGTCGGACAGCCTCGCGACAGCGATCCGCGCAGTTCCTACCTACTCTACAACGTGGAGTCCAAGACTGTCACCTTCCGTCGTATCGCCTATGACGTGGAGGCCGCCATGGATCGCAACCGCCGCGCCGGACTCCCGGAACGCCTGGCCCTGCGCCTCGCCGCCGGCCGATAAGCGCTCAAGCCGGCTGATCCGGCTGTCGGATGTGCTGGCGGATCCATTCTGCGACCTGCCACGCCTCTGCCGCATCCAGCCGTGCCAGCACATGTATCCAGCGATAGGCCATACTCCCGCCCGGATCCCAGGGACGATGTTTGAATAGCGAATCAAACGCGCGTTTCCGCTCCCGATACACCTGCTGGATGTGCACAAACCGCGTAACAAAGGCGTCCAGATAGCACTGGCTGAACGCCGCGGCATTCACCAGCTTGCTCAGCCGCCGGTTCACAGGCTTGGCATAGGCCTCGATGTTGAAGCGGAAATCATCCTCATAATTAGTGAATGTCCCGGTATGATCCGAAACCACGAGGGCCGTCGGTAACCCCTCGGCATCAAACAGAATGACCTCGTCGCCGTCGTCAAACAACACCGTGGTGCGGTCCGTGCGCATGCGCCCCACGATCAGGTTCACCGCCGCGGCCTCCCCCAGCAAGCGGGCCAAGCGCAGCGTAAAGGCGGGGTTCTGATAGACCGCATCCGGCAGCTTGTCGCTAGCCCGTCCGCTGACATAATCCCGTTCCAGGTACGTAATCCAATACACCTGCCCCTGATACCGGCTGTTCTGCCCCGTGTACCGCTCGCTGATGCGCCGGGTGTTCACATGCGGCGGGAGGTTCATGCCGAGCTGCCGGCACCCCATGCGGCGGTCCAGAATATAATCCGTATATTCCTCGGCCCGCAGAATGGCCGTCAGGAGATCCACACCATCATTGAGATGCTCCGCGATCCCCCACTTCTGCAGCCGGATGATGCGTACCACCGGCACTGGGTTGCCGATCTGCTTGACCTCCGCGATATACACCGTATTCCGACGGGCCTCCTCGCGCCGCAAGGAGAGCGTACGGTTGATCCGGCCGATGTTCACATACTCCACATCGCCGAACTCCCGCACGTAGTTGAAAATGAACTCCCGGGCACGCGGGTCACACAGCGCCAGCAGTTCGGCATCCGCGATATCATCCTCCACCTCCGCGAAGACCGGATCCAGCAGCAACTCCCCTTCTTCAATCCGGGCCCCAGGCAGCCACTCGATCTGCAGGAAGAATTCAGGGGAAAGCCCCTGCACAATCTCCTTGGCGGCGGTCTCATGGGGCCGACTGATCTGCGCCGCGAACATGGCATTGCGCCATTCGATATCCACCGGATCATCTACGCGCAACGCCGGTGCCACCGCCTCTCGGAAGGCCTCCACCAGTTCGGCATGCTTCTGCCGCAACGCCGGATTATCCAGGATCACAAAATCCACGGGCTCCAGGTTGCGGCGACCAAATACCGGCGGAGACAGAAAGAAATCAACCTCCGGAGTCCCCTGCCGGTTGCGCCGCGCGCAGAAGGTCTTGATTTCGACCAGCATCTTGCGCAGCACATGGTCCGGCTGGTTCTTCAGCCCCTCAAATTCCTGCAGCGTGACCAGTCGCGAACCAGTGGTCTGGTTGTAGTAGTAGATCGGCAGGCCATCAATCGCCACACGCGCCGCCCGGATGTGCGACACGATGGCCTCTGCCTGCAACGGCACCACGCTCATGCGCCAGTACTCACCTCGTGCCCGCAGCGCTCCGCGCACGCGCACATCCGCCACATTCAGGAAGCGAATCAGCCGTTTGGAGACCTGCAACTGCAGCTGGAGCAACTCATCCGCATGGAAGGCCATCGCCATGGCGGACGGGTCCGGACGGATCAGGATGTCGCCATCATGGAAGAGCAGATCGACGGATTGCGCCCACTCGGCCTCGATCTCGGCCTCGGTCAACGGACCTTCCCCGCGGACCACCCGTTCTTCATTCAGGGCATCCACCCACGCCAGGCGCTGCGTGGCATGCATAGGCGTACGGGTCACCAGCCCGGGTGTGCGCAGAAAAACCGTCCCCACACGGGGACGTGCCACCTGCGGCACGCTGTCATCCAGCGGTCGCTCACCCACCATTAGGAATTCGCCTGGCTTTGCCGTTTGGGGCATGTATCCTTTTTATCATTCCGTGCGCAGACAAGACAAGAAGGAAGGTAACATTGCGGGGAGGAAGGAGTGTGCCCCCCCACGCGCCGCCTCAAGCGGCAGAACCGGCTGTTTTGCGTCCACCAATCAGACGCAACAGCGCCGTCTCCAGCAGCACCTCAGGCGGCGCCGAGGATGAAACCAGCTTCTCACGCAGTTCCAGCAGGATATGCCGGGCCCGACGCAGCTCCGCCAGCGTGTAGCGGGTGGCCTGGACCGCGGCCTTGCGTTGAATAAAGGGTGCCACACTGCGCGGATCACGCGGCAGCGCCCCCAGCAGTGCGTCGGCCTCAGCCGGGAGCTGCTCCTTCCATTTGCAGAACGGGCCGCGCTCGGTCTCCCGCGCCTCCAGCCAGCGGCAATCAATCGCCTGGCGCAGCACCAGCAGATCCCGGATCCGCGACTCCGCCATGGTCACCAGCCCGATCGGGTTCTCGTTCTGCGCCTCCAGCCGACGCAGCGCATCCACCAGCGCAGCCGCATTCCGATCCCCCATGGCATCCGTCAGATCCCACGCCATGGCCTCCCGCCCCACGCTGACAATCGCGTCCACATCCGCCGCCGCCACCTGATCGCCCGAGCTGCCCAGATAGAGCCGCAGCTTCTCCAACTCGTTGGCCACCATCCGGGTAGAAGTCCCTACCCGCTGCAAAAATCGCTCGCGCACATCTTCCGACATCTGCAACCGGAATTCGCGCAGCAAGCCGTCCAGCCGTTCCCGGGCCAGCTTCTCCAGCTCCCAGGCCTTCTCGCCACTACCAAAATCCGAAACCTCCCCCGCCGCCATGCAGGCCTTGAAAAAAGCCGTATTCCGTGCCACTGAGACCGCGGATACGAGCAACCCCTGCCCCGCAGGCACCCCGGCCTTGATCAATGCCGTCAGGCTGGCCAACCGCTCCTTGACCAGCTCATTGTCCCCCGGCCGGACCAGCGGATTCAAGAACGTGGCGTTTTTTAACCACACCAGCTTGCCCGCGCCAAAGAACCCCGGCGTCTGCACCGCCTCCAGGCATTGCCGGATCACGCTACCCGCCGCGTCGGCCGACTCCACCCGGCCATCCAGTACCTCCAGTCCCAAGGCACGCTCCGCCGCTGGCACACGCGCATCCACAATCTTGCGTGCCTGCTGCTCAACCAGATAATCATCCGTCCCGCAAACAAGGTATAGGTTTACTGGCATGCCGCATAGACTAGGCCTCCGCGTGTCCGGTGGCAAGTCTGGAACTCGACACCTGCCGCCCGGACGGCTATCATATGTCCCCATGTCGCTTACGAAACCCCAGGCTCGTGCGCCGATCGCGCAACTGCTCAGCTTCCTGCAGACCCCCGGACGAAAGCTCCTGACTGGACACATGCGCCCCGATGGCGATGCTATGGGCGCCGCACTGGCCTTGGCACACGGCCTCGTCCAGCAAGGGCATGACGCCATCGTCGCCGCCGAACCGGCCGACCTGGGTCTGGTTCGCTTTCTCGAGGGGAGCGAATCCGTCGTAACCCCCGCCGCCGCCGCCGCCATGGATATCGCCACCGTCATCAGTCTCGACTGCGGCACGGCCCAACGGCTCCCCGAACCGCTCCATCCGCTCCTTTCCCGCCTGCCGGTGGCTAATATCGACCACCATCGCACCAACACGCGCTTCGGCCAACTCAACTGGATCGACGCCCAAGCCGGTTCCACCTCGGAAATGATCTGGCGCCTGCTACGCCAGGCCCGCTGGCCGCTCGACCGGATCAGCGCCGAGGCCCTCTGGGTCGGCGTCGTGACCGATACCGGCCGCTTTGCCTATGACCAGACCAGCCCCCGGACACTGCGCTGCGGCGCCGATCTCCTGCGCTTCGGCGTACGCACCGCCTGGATTAACGACCGCCTGTACGGCGCCTTCGACCAGAAGGTGCTGGAGCTCAAACGACGCGCCTTCCAAACCCTCGAATACTGGGTAGACGGCCGCGCCGCCGCCATTACCCTGACGCGCGACGACTTTGCCGCGACCGGCTGCACCAAGACCGACGCCGAAGACATCATCGAGATCCCACGCTCCCTGCGCAACAGTGTCGTGGCACTCTTCTTCTATCAGACCGGCGACGACCAGGTCACCCGCCTCAGCATCCGCACACGCGAACCACTGGACGCCACCCAACTGGCGCTGCGCTATGGCGGCGGCGGCCACGCACGCGCCGCCGGCTGCACCATCCCTGCGCCGCTGCCCGTCGCCAAACAGGAAGTCCTGCACCTGGTGGCCGACTGGCTGGGGCCCAACCAGATCAACCCGTAAACCGCCCCCCCCCCCCCCCCCCCCCCCCCCCCCCCCCCCCCCCCCCCCCACCACCGCCC
>CAYSHQ010000120.1:0-6666 GCA_964430835.1 uncultured Lentisphaerales bacterium | reverse complement strand
CTCTCGGAAACTTTCATTCCTTGGCCTGCCCCTACGACCCCGTGACGTCGTCATCCGCCGCAGCCCGCTCCTTGCGGCGCGTCCCGTCGTACATTTCAAAGCCGACCAGGCGGCACTCGATGGGGCCGTTGAAGAAGATCTTACGGCTGGCGCTGCGCAGGCCGATCTTACGCGAGAGTTCCATATTGCCCGTGAAGACAAAACCGCGCCAGCCGGAGCAGCGCTGCTTGAAGAAGTCGCCGATACGCCCATAGAGCGGCTCGAGCGTGGCGGCGTCGCCCATGCGTGCGCCGTATTCCGGGTTCAGAAAGACCACGCCCGGCTTGGCCGGTAGTTGCGTGTAAGCAAAGTCGCAGACATCCACGGTAAGGTCTTCCAGCACGCCGGCAGCCTCGGCATTCTGCCGCGTGATCTCCACGGCCTGCGGATCAAGATCCGTAGCCAGAATCGGTGGCAGGCCTTCCGTACGCTCCCCTTTGCGCGCCTCGACGCGCAGGGCCAGATAACGTGCGCGGGGTGTCTGGTCGGCAGCGACAGAGGCCGCGTCGCCATACCCCTTGAGCCCCATGAACGTAAAGCGCTGGCGCAGGATCCCGGGGGCGCGGCGACGGGCAATCAGCGCCGCTTCGATGGCCGGTGTGCCGCTGCCGCACATGGGGACCACAAACGGCGTGGTGCCATCCCAACCCGTGGAGAGCACACAGGCGGCTGCGAGGGTCTCCTGCATCGGGGCCTTGCCGGGTAACTTGCGATAGCCGCGCTTGGAGAGCGGCTCGCCGGTGGTATCCAGATAGATGCGCAGCTCCTGATCGCGCCAGTAGACAAAGACCGCCGCGCCCGTGAAGTCCGGCCCGGCGTCCGGCCGGCGGCCGCAGACTTCGCGGATGCGATCGGCAATCGCGTCCTTGGTGCGCAGCGAGGGCATACGGGTATCGCGAATGGACTCGTTCCAGACGGCGGTATTGACCGTGAAATAGCCAGCCGGGTCGAGCCACTCTTCCCAGGCGATGCGCTTCACGGCCGCATAGAGGTCATCCAGATTACGGGCGCGGGTGACGGCCAAAGGCCAGAGCACGCGGTGCGCACTGCGCAGCCAGAGGTTCAGGCGCATGGCATCCACCAGCGTGCCGCGCACCGAGACCATGGTGTCACCGGCATCCAGAATGGAATAGCCGAGGCTGGTCAATTCCTGTGCCGCATACGGCGCCAGGCCGCGGGCGCAGGCGACGACAATCGAAGCAGATTCATTCCAAGAGCTCATAGGTGGGGGAACTATAACACGAATACCGGCGGCGGCGCATCTGGGAGCTGTGCGGAATTACCAAGCCCGGCCCTTCCGGCTACCGTCCCTGCCCCTGCACCTGTCGCTCCAGGGCGCGGAAGAGCGCACGGTAGCGCAGTTCGAGCGCGGCGGCGCGACGCAGCATCTCCACGGCTTCGGCCGTGCGCCCGGCGCGCTGCAACACGGCAGCGTGATTGGCAAAAGCCTCGGCGTTGAGCGGGTTCAGCATCTCGGCCATCGTAAACTGATGCAGCGCCTCCGCCAGTTTCCCGCGATCCGCCAGACAGATCCCCAAGTTGACGCGCGCCTTGTCATGATCCGCCCGTGCGGCAACGGCCGCCTCATAGCAGGACTCCGCCCGCTGGGCATCCTTGCCGCGCGTATACATGGTGCCAAGATTGAACTGGGCATCCGCCAGCCTCGCATCGCGGCGCACGGCTTCCTCATAACACCGTTTAGCCGTGGACGGGTCGCGCCGGATGTCCGCCGCCACGCCCATGGCATTCCAAAGGTGGGCATCGTAGCGAATCTGATCGGTCGGCCAGGCCAGCGGGGCATTGACTGCCACGCCTGCCACCAGCAGCAGACAAACCCGCACGCCCACCGTGCGCCAGGCTTGCGTCCGCCACGCCTCCCAGAGCGCCTGCGCGCCGGCCACGGCCAGCAGCACCACCACCGGCAAGACCGGCACGCGGTAGCGCGAGCAAGGGAAGTAGAGCGCCACGAACAGGCCGCTGGCCACGGCCGCACCGGCCAACCACCGCACCGGACGCTGCCGCCAACACGCACCAACCCCGACTAGCGCCAACGGCACCAGCACCCCCATAGGGAAGCAGAGCCCTTCCCGCCAGACCGTGGCCCGTAGCAGCCACGAACTGTCGCGCCAGCCGTATATATCGAGATTCCGCGGGATTTCGCGTCCATGCCAGAAGGCCAGCGCCTTGCGCACCAGCCGCTGCAAAAAAACCGCCGGCGCGCGACGTATATCCTGCCAGGCCATGCGCTGGAACTGTCGGTCCGCATCCACCGCATCCTGCACCTGGTTCTGCAGGTAGGGGACGCGCATCAGCTTGTCCCAGTCAAACCCCGGCTGGGTGGTGAGGGTAACGGTCCATTCCCGGCAGTTGCCGATGTAGAAGTTGGTACCGCCATTGGTAGAAAGCCAGACCCACTTGCCACAGGCGTTGAAATTGCGCAGCGCCACGGGCGTCAGCACCAGCAGGGCGCCGCCGAGCAGGGCCGCGACATGGCGGGCGCGCTGCGCCCGCCGCACCGGCGTGCACCAGGCCCCCACTGCCAGCACCGGCAGCAGCGCCGCCGTGGTGGCTACAACGAGCAGCGTCACGCCATTGACCACCCCCGTGATCAACCAGCGAGCCGCAGACGGGCGCTCACCGGCGCGTAGCGCCAGCAGAAGCACCGCCGTGACGAGCAGCGCCGCCGGCGCGGCCGGCAATAACTGCGACTGATAGAAGAGCAGCGGCCCCGTCAGACTCGCCATCCCCACCGCGATGCAGGCGCCGACCGGCGACAGGAGGCGCCGGCTCACCCGCCAGAGCAGCCAGGCCCCCACCGGCGCCAGGATAAGCGCTTGCAGTACACGGACCAGCCATACGCTGCCCCCACCTGCCACGCACAAGACGGACAACCAGTAGGCATACCCCGGCGGCTGCCAGAAGGCGCCCGGCGTCCCCACCCCTCTGGCCAGCTCCTGCGCCTGCTGAAAATAGACGGCGGCATCCACCAAGGGGTACCGATAATAGAGCGCGTGTACCGTTTCCCACAGAAATACGCCCTGCACGGCCATGGCCCAGATAACCAACACCAAACCGGTACGCCAGCCATCGCCGGGTCGAAAAGTCGGTGCCAGCCATTGCCACCATTGTCGAACGGATACCATGCTCAAAGCCCTCACCAATCACAACTCGGTCAAGAGCATACCTCGAACACCCGCCACACACACGCCGTATTTGCCAGTGGCGAGCACATTGATCGCCCCTCCCTGAACTGCGGAAGATTGGGGGGGTGGATGCTTGGATGAATGAGATAACCGCGGAAACAAGCAGTTCCCTGCGATCCCGGGAGGGAACGCGACATCAATCGGTGCTTGATGAATCAAGTGCAATCAATGTGTGTGAATTGGTCATGCCTGCGCGAGGTTGGCCAATCTTCCAGTCTTCCATTCTTCCAACTCCCGCAGTTTGAGGCCCCTCGCCCCCGCTCGACAGCGCCCCCCCCTTTCTGCCATGCTTCCACCTGCGCACGCCGCCCGTCGCCACCCTTGGCCAGCGGGCGACGCCCATAACCAGCGCTAGGAGCCATATGAAACGCAACGCCATGCTGAAGATCTTGAACCCGCTGCTCGGCCTCCTGCTAGTCGGGCAGGTGGTCGTGGGCTTATGCAACGAAGTGATCCCGCACGAAACGTTTGAATGGCTCCATGCCACCGGCGGGATTGCCCTGGCCGTGGCCGCCGTGCTGCATCTGGCGCTAAACTGGAACTGGGTAAAAACCACCTACATGGTTTGAGTACTAGCGCCCGTGGCTACCAGCGCAGCCGCTGCGCCACACGCGCCAGCGCCGGCGCCAGGTCAATCTTGCGACGCGCCTCGCCCAGCGTGCCCTGGAAGAGATGCGCATGTCCGTCGCGCGCCAGGTCATCCACAAACCGGCCGAACTTAGAGTGCGGATCGCGCAGATTCGGGATGACCTCCACGCGCGCGCCCCCCCGTGTCACCGCCTCGCTGATCATACCGGTGGAGTCGCTGCTAACAAAGAGCGTCTCGCAGAGCATGACAAATGCCGGGATCGGGTTGAAGGTGTCGCGACTGTAGATCAGCTTGTAATCAAACGGCAGGCGGTCCACCAGCTCCTCCACCGCGCGCGGCGTGCGACGCGAAGTAGTGACCCAGCGCTCCATCCCCTCGGTGGCGGCGAAGATGCGGTCAAAGTGGCGCGCCATATCATCCGCCTCCATGTGGGCAACTGAATTGGGGCCGCCCAGGATCAGGCCAACCGCCGGGCGTGCCGGGGTGTAGCGCTGACGGAAATCGGCTACCCCCTTCGCGTAGAAGGCGTCGTTGGTGTTGGTGAGATTGACGGGGATCGTGACCACCTGCGGGAGCGCCGGCGGATGGTCGAACGTCGGCGCGACAATACAATCGAAGTCGAGGCGATAGCCACGCGGATAAAGGAGTGCCACGGACGGAATCTGCAGTCGGCGTGCCAGCACCTTGAGCGGATAGAAAGTGGTGGAACCGGCCCCCACGATGGCATCGAACGGCCCCTCGCAAGGAGCCACATCAAAGCAACACGACGTGCGGAGCCCCAGGCGGTCATACAAATACGAGACGGCCTTGCCTAGGCGGAAGGGATAGGAAACGCGCACGACCTCATACGCGACGCCCAACCCCGCACAAAGCGCACGGGCTTGGCTTTCGTGTCCGGCCTTGCCATCGCTCAGGATCAGGAGGCGTTTGTCCCTAATTGCCATGGCGCGAACATACCATCCTGCTCAGGTAACGTCAACGGAACCGGCGGTCGAGCACAGGGCCGACGCATCCGACGCATCAAATTTCCCTGTATTCTGGCGTCGTTGCCCCCCAAGTACGTAGGTGAAGAGGATTCTTTTGTACGGGTGCTTAGACCACCAGCAGCTCCGTGGGGGTACGGGTAAGCCGTTCGCACCCGTTGCGCCGCAGCACCACGACATCCTCGATACGCACGCCCCCCACGCCCGGGAGGTAGATCCCCGGTTCGATCGTGACTACCATCCCCTCCGCCAACCGTTCCTCCCCCTTGGGGCGCAGCGAACCCGGATCATGCACCTGCAACCCCAGCCCATGCCCCAGCGCATGACCGAAGTACCGGCCGTACCCGGCTTTCTCGATCACCTGCCGCGCCAGGCGGTCAGCCGCATGGCTGCTCATCCCCGCGCGTATACCGGCCATCGCCCGCCGGTTGGCGGCCAGCACCACCTGGTAGATCTCGCGCAGCCGCGGCGAGGGGGGACCGAAGAAGACCACACGGGTCATGTCGGAACAGTAGCCGTCCACCTTCACGCCCATGTCGAGCAGCAACTCCTGCCCCTGCCGCAACGGACGCAAGGAGGGGCGATGATGACAGCGCGACGCATTGGCACCGATGCCGACAATGGTGTCAAAGGCCTCCCCTTGGCTGACGCGGTCCATCTCGGCCCGCAGCAGCACGCGGATCGCCCACTCCGTCATACCGGGGCGGATCTGCGGCAGCGCCGTGGCAAAGACCCGGTCATTCATGGCGATGGCACGGCGCAGCGCAGCCAGCTCGCGCGGACTCTTGACCTGCCGCAAGCGGTTGAGGCTCTCCTGGCAGGAAGTCCACTCCGTCACTTCGGGCAGCGATTTATTCCGGCTCGCCTGCAGCGCGCCGCCGCCGACCGTGCCATCCACGCCCACGCGCCGCCACTGCTGCCGCCGTGCCTGCGCTGCCAGCGGCTCATAGCGGGGCACGCCGGTCGCGAGGCGGCCGCAGCAGGCAAACGGGATCGTCTGGCGGGCCGTCTCAAGATAGCGGAAATCCGTAAGGAAAACCGGGTCGTCCCCGGCGCTTACGCACAAGACGCCATTGGAAGCCTCGAAGCCGGTCAGGTAATACCGGTTCACTGCGTCTTCCACCAGCACTGCGTCCAGTTTCTCCGCCACCAGCCGCCGCCGGAATCGCGCCAGCCGCGCGGCATATTCCTCCGCCGGAAAGGGGATGGTAGGGCGTGCATACGTCTTTTCGCTCACGGTAATAGTTCCTCAGGTTCATCCGTCAGGCGCCATCTGGACCCGCACGGCGGCAGCACGCGCAGCGCACACCGCATAGGCGCGCGCCACCCGGTATCCCGGCACCCAGATTACTTCGTCATCCACCACCAGCACCGGCAGCCGCGCACGCGCCGCAACCGGCAGTTTGGCATCCACAAAGAGGTCCTGCAATGACTTCGAGCCGGTCATACCCAGCGGTGCAATCCGGTCCCCGGGGCGCCGCGTGCGCACCCGCACCGTCTTGCCGCGCAAAGCCGCCGCATCCAGCGAGCAGACCGCGGGTAGCACGCCGACCACACCCCGCGAGCGGACAATGCCGCGCGACCGCGTGGCAACCACGCGCACACCGGCCACCACGACCTCTCCGGGCACCGCCAGCAGCTCTGCCGGCCCGGCGTCTGGTGCCGCGCCGTCCTCCGCCACCGGGCTGCCGCTGCGACCCCAACGCAACACGCCGTGCGCCGCTCGCACCTGCGCGCCTCCGGGAAACGACAAGCGCCACACGGCACGTGGCGCGGCCAGACGGATGCCCAGCGCCTCGACCTCGCCCCACCCTGCCGCGGCCGCACCCCCGACCTGCAACAACCACTGCCG
>CAYSHQ010000119.1:0-6674 GCA_964430835.1 uncultured Lentisphaerales bacterium | reverse complement strand
GCGGGAGAACGCCGCCCTCGAGATGTTCGGCCGCATCACCAACTGCAAGCTGGAACCGATGCGCTTTGACCACGACCACCCCTACCGCACCATGGAGTACCGCCTGATCATCACGGCGGAGGTGAAGGTCTTCGACCGCACCACCGGCAAAGTGGTGGCCAACCTGGGTAAGGTCACGGGGGATGATATTTTCCGCACCCAGTCGGACCTGCCGTCCACGGAGCGCGACGCCATACCGCGCGCGGCCGCCCGGCTAGCCCAAACCATCGTGCGCGAAACGTTGATGTCGTGGTAAGCTGCGGACGCCGGTCTGCTACGGCGTAACCAGCCAGGGACGCCCCCCCCATGCCAACCTACGAATACGAAGCCGCTGACCCCGCTGCCGCCTGCGCGAAATGCCGCCAGGGGTTTGAACTGGTGCGCATGCTGCGCGAGCCACCGGTAACCACCTGCCCCCAGTGCGGCGCGCCCGTGCGTAAATGTATCAGCGCCCCGTCCATCGGCCTCTCCATCTCCTCCCTCGACGACCGCGCCAAAAATGCCGGTTTCACCAAACTCAAACGCCTGGGCAAGGGCGAGTATGAGAAGCAGTATTGACGAGGCGGGCGCATGGCAGGCGGCACTCTCGACCTCGCCGGGCAACGGCGCTATGATCACGCGCAGTCCGGCGTTCTCAAACAGCTCAAGATAATAGGAGATGGCCGCTAGGACGCTACAGCCACCAGCGGTACATCAGCCGTGTTTCGCGGGGCTTGAGAAAGGAACCCAGCGATATGCCCAGCCCGCGGCGCGAGCTGAAAAGATCCAGCCAGGAGACGTTCTCCGTATAGCGCACGACATTGATCTGCTCGACCTTCAGCAACGTGCGCATCTCCTTCTCCGCGTCCGCGCGGTAGCCGATGACATCCACCAGTTTGCGCTCGCAGGCCTCCTTCGCCACAAAGATCCGCCCGTCTGCCAGCTTGCGCACCTCCGCCTCGCCCAGGTTGCGCGCTTCTGCGACCAGCGTTACGAACCGGCTGTGCAGCGCGTCAATCACCCCCTGCATCATGACCCGCTGCTCCGGCGTGACATCGTGAAACGGATTCAGGATATCCTTGTTCGCACCGGACTTGAAGGTCTCGTCACGGATACCGATCTTGGCGGCCAGTTCCTTGATGTTGTAGGTCTGCATGATGACGCCGATCGAGCCGGTGATGGTGGTCGGGTGGGCCACGATCGTGTCGGACGGCAGCGAGATGTAATACGCGCCGGAGGCGGCAATGTCGCCCATGAGGGTCACGATCTTGCGACCGGGCTGCGCTTGCTTGAACTCCTGCAGGGCCTGGTAGATCATGTCGCTGGCGGTGATGCCGCCGCCCCCGCTGTCGACCTCCAGGATGATCCCCTGGATCGAGGTGTCGCGCGTGGCGCGCTGGATGGCCCGCAGCGCCGCCGTGGCGGAAGCGGAGTCATCCATCCAGCCGTCGTCATTGAGCATGATCATGCCCGAGAGCGCAATACGCAGCACCTTGGTGCCGGAGGATGCGCCGCTGGACCAGACCTCCTGCAGCATCGGCACCTCGTCCTCGCCGCCTTCCAGCTTGGCCGCCGCGACATAGCGATGCGCATGCCCCCCCGCCATCTGCCGGGAGAAGGACGCGATGGCGATCACCACCGCGACCGCCAGCAGCAGTGTCACGCCGGCCGCAATCAACGTCATGGCCAGACACCCCAGGGGGCGACCGCTCTTATTCTTTACCTCGTGAGCACTCATAGCGCGTATCCTTACCAAATGAATGAAGCGGGCATTGTCAGGCAAAGCGCCGCCATTTGGCAATCAGAAAGGGGGGGCGCCCCACACGGGAATCGCACCCTCCCAAAGGGATGGTGCGATTCCTGACTTGACCCGGCTGCGCAGTTGCGCCATCGTAGCAACCCGGCAGTCAGGAAGCGCAACCGTGCACCACAGCCAGGGAAGCGACGAAACAGCATGGATACGGATTTTATCACACGCGCCAAGCAGGTCATGGACGTTGAGATTGCGGGGATGCAGACGGCCCGCGACGCCTTAGGCGAGGGGTTTGTCCAGGCGGTGAGCCTGCTACTCGAGGTGTTGGGGCGCAACGGGCGCATCGTGGTCACGGGCGTAGGGAAGAGCCTGCATATCGCCGAGAAGATTTCCGCCACCCTGGCGAGCACCGGCTCCACCAGCGTGGTACTCAACCCCATGCAAGCCATGCATGGGGATCTGGGGATTCTGGCGGATTGCGATGCACTGCTGGCGCTGAGCTTCTCGGGGGAGTCAGACGAACTGCTGGCGCTGGTGCCAGTGGTCAAGCGCCGCGGCATCCCGATCATTGCGCTCACCGGCGGCGTGACCAGTTCTCTGGCGCGGCACAGCAGTGTGATTATACCCATTGTGATTGAACGCGAGGCCTGCCCGTTCAACATGGCCCCGACCACCAGAACGACCGCCACACTGGCCGTGGGCGATGCCCTGGCCATGACCCTGCTGGACGCGCGGGGGTTCGACAAGAAGGACTACGCCCGGCTGCACCCAGCCGGTGCCATCGGCCGCGCCCTGCTCTGCCGGGTGAGCGACATCATGCGCATCGGCGAGCGTATTGCCACCGTGCCGCTGGACGCCACCGTGCAGGATGCCATCGTCGCCATGACCGGCGCCAAATCCGGTTCGGCCTGCGTGGTAGACCCGGGCGGCAGCCTGGCCGGCATCTTCACCGACGGGGACCTGCGGCGGCTGCTGACCTCCCGCCGCAACCTGCTCGAGTCGCCCGTACGTGAAGTCATGACCCCCCGGCCCACCACGGTGCGACAGGATCAACTCGCGGTGGAAGCGCTGCGGATCTTCGAGCAGCGCAAGATTGACGATCTACCGGTCGTGGACAGCCACGGGTGTCTCGCCGGCTGCATTGACATCCAGGACTTGCCGCGTCTGAAGATTTTGTAAGGCGGCTACAGGCCAAAGAGGCGCAAGCCGCGGCGGAAATCCGCTGGCAGCGGGCTATGGGCGCGCAGCTTACCCGGCTGCATCGGATGCGGCAGTTCGATGTCGGTGGCGTGCAGCATCTGGCGCGCCACCTCCTGCAGGCGCGGATCACGCGCCGACTTGAAGCCATACTGGCGATCCCCGACCACCGGATGGCGGATGCCTGCCAGGTGGCGGCGGATCTGGTGCGTGCGCCCCGTTTCGATGCGCAAAGCCAGGTAGGTCGCATCGCGCGAGGCGGAGAGCGTCGTCACATGGGTCACGGCCGGCTCCCCCTCAATCTCCTCACGGATCGTGGAGGAGCGCCGTTCGATCTGGCCGACGCAGATGGCGTGATAGACCTTCAGCACCCGCCGCGTCTTAAACACGGCCACGGCCGCATCGAAAGCGGCCTCGTTACGCGCCACCAGCAGACACCCGGAGGTTTCGCGGTCCAGACGATGCACGACGCGCAGTTCTGGCGAAGCCAGCTGCGCGCGCAAGCGCTCCTCGGCGCTATCCGGCCCAACCGTTAGGACCCCTGCGGGTTTGTCCACAAACAGATAGTGGGGGTCCTCGACCAGCACCCGGATATGCTGCGGCTTCGGCGGCTGGATTTCCGTCGCATGCGTTTGCAGGACGTCGCCCCGCCGCACGGCATGATGCGCCATCCAGACCAACTGGCGGTTCACCCACACCTGCCGGTCATCCAGCAGGTTCTTGGCTGCGCGCCGCGAGAGTCCAAGTCGGCGGGCGAGAAAGGCCTGCACCGTCTGCCCCTCTTCCGCCGCCGTCACTGTCAAGGTTGTCAGGTTGTTCTTGCTCGCATGCATAGCCATTCCATCCGATTACCTGTCCGGCGTCCGCCGGGTCCCGTTGCAGCCTACCGCAGCAGGATCATTCATGGACTTCCACAAACGAGCAGACCAGTCCCACCACTTCCGAAGATTCGATGGCGCGGTCGGCATCCATCGCGGCGCCAACCTGAAATGCTCGACCACCGAAGGTCATGGCGCGCAGCATCCCCATCCAGCGCTCCCCGGCCAGCGCGCGCCGCACCGGCTCCCCGGCCTGCGGATCATCCGGCCAGAGGCTGAACAGCGGCTTGCCGATAATTTGTTCATCCTTCTCGCAGCCCCACAGAGTCCGCATCGTCTGGTTGGCAAAGATGATCAGTCCGCCATCATCGCAGACCGCCACGGCCGAGAGATCGTTGGCCAGGGCGTTCTGCATGCTGCGCAGCAGTTGCGATTGCCGCTTGCGGCGCTCCGTATTGCGCACCGAAAAGACCATATCGCCCTCATTGATCAGATCCAGCGAGCTGATGGCCACTTCCGCGGGGAAGAACACGCCATCCTTGCGCACGCAACGGGCGTCAATCAACACGTGGCGATTCTCCGACAGCCCCTGTTTCACCCGTTCCAGCAACTGCGGTGTGATGCCAGGAATGAGCTTGCTGATCTCCATGTCCCAAACATCATTCCGGTCGTACTGGAAGAACTCCTGCATGCGGCTGTTGCTGTCAATCACGTGCCCCTTGGGATCGGTCACCAGCACGGCATCGTACAACCCGTGTAGCAGTTGCTTATAGAGCGACCGATGATCCTGGCGGAAGGGGCCGTTCCCCTTGCCATCGACTACCGTCGCCGGCGCAGGTACAGGCACCGCCACCGGCGCAGGTGCGGGTACAGATGCGGGTGCAGGCGCAGGTGCGGGTGCGGGTGCGGGTGGCGCAGGCTTGGGCACTTCCGGCGCAGGAATCGTGCTGGGACGCTTGAACAAAAACTTCATACGGGGGGCCTTACCTAAGGCGCAAATAGTTTTAATCGAAACCCCCACCACATGCAATGGGAAAGGCCAACCTGCCAGGCATATATTTCCGGTGGCGCCGGAAGTCGTTTCGCGATATTCTTTGACCACGCCATAACAACGAAACGGTACAGGGGGAATCCATGAGCGAGTCGTATACCAAGACCGACCTGGTCAAGGAACTGGCACAGGCCGCCCAGATCAGCAAGCGCCGTGCTGAGACCGTCCTGGAGACCTTGGCGCAAATCGCCTACCGCGAAGCGCCCAAAGGCTTTGCCGTACCCGGCATCTGCCGCCTGGATGTCGTAGAACGCAAAGCTCGGCTGGTCCGGAATCCACAGACGAATCAGACCTTGCAGATTGCGGCGCACCGGGCCCTGCGTGTTCGCCCGCTCAAACGCGCCAAAGATACCATCGCCCCGACCCCCCGCGCCCTGATCCAGATCATCGCAGAGGCCACCCCCGGCGACCCCACCCCGGCACCGGATGCCACGTCACCTGCCACCCCGGCACCAGATGCTGCGTCACCTGCCACCCCGGCGACTGCGCCTGCCGACCAAGCGCCTGCCGCCCCCGCCGCCACCACGGAACAAGACGGGACGTTCCTCTCGTTCCGCTGTACGGCCTGCCGTCAAGAGATTGAATCGCCGATTGAGATGGCCGGCACCCCCAATGAATGCCCGACGTGCGGCGAAAGCCTGATCGTCCCCTATAGCTCTGATCCGGGCACCGTCTGGTATCGGGAACCTGCCATTGCCGAAAAAGCGCCGCTCGCCATGAATCCCGGCGTCCTCGCGGCGATGAAGGGGCGAACGATCCGCATTGAACTACCGGACGACATCTAACCCCCCCCCTCACCATCAGGATCAGTCAAGGCATGGCTATTCTCCCCCTCCCCCTTCGTCCGCGTGCGTTGTTACGGCTCGCGCCGCTCGTGCTGCTCCTCACCGGCTGCGCGTCCGTCCCCCGCACGACCACGCCGCTGCACATCAGCGTCTCCGCCACCGGGGTTGTCACCTACCGCAACACCCAGTGCCAGGCAGACCAGCTCCCGGCGCGCCTGGCCAAGAGCGGCGTCAGCGTGGACCAGGATCTCCGCCTGCACATGGAAGACACGCGCCAGACGCGCCTGATGGCGCAACTGCGCGACGCGCTGCTGCGTAGCGGCTACAAACATTTCCTCTTCCAGACGGAGCGCCGTGCCCTGTCCGAAGTCTCCGGTCAGCCGGAGACCCGCACGGAAACACCGGTGCGCACCCCCCTGCCCGCGTCCCCGACCCCCTAACACCCTGGACCATTCCGTTCATGAATATGCCCACTCTGGTATTCGACGCCCATACGCACATTTTTCCGGATGAGATCGGCCCACGTGTGGTGGCGCAACTCGCCGCCACGCTGCCGCACCCGACCAGCTATAACGGCACGCGCGCGGGGCTGCTGGGGAAGCTGGCCGAGGCCGGCATGGTCGGCTGCCTCAACGCCCCCGTGGCCACACGCGCCGACCAGGTGGCCTCCATCAACAGCTGGGCCGCGGATCAGCACCGCTGGCCCATGCTCTCGCTGGGAGCCATGCACCCCGACTATACCGACATCCCCGCAGAACTCCGCCGAATCAAGGAATGCGGCATGCCGGGGATCAAGCTGCACCCCGAATATCAGGGCTTCGCGCCGGATGAACCGCGGCTGGACATAATCTGGCGCACCTGCCGCGACCTGGGGCTGATCGTCCTGCTCCATGCCGGCAACGACTGGCAGTTTCCGCCGCCCTGCCGTGCCACCCCGGCAGCCATAGCGCGTGTCGTGCGCGCCTGGCCCGGGCTCACGCTGATCGCCGCCCACTTCGGTGGTTTTGAGCAATGGTCGGCCGTGGCGCAGGAACTCGTCGGATTGCCGCTCT